>NZ_JAAGPE010000096.1:0-31032 GCF_017104605.1 Burkholderia sp. Ac-20384
ACCGCGGCACGGCGCCCGGTCCGCACGTCGCTGTGCGGACACATGCCGGGCTGGTTTCCGCCGCATGTGCCGACCGGCCCGTGGCGGCCCGTGGACGTGCTCGATCCGGCCGACGGGCCCGTTCTCGTCGATTGCGACCTGCACGCACGCATCGAAGGCGACACGGGCTGGCTCGACGCGGAACTGACGTTCGCCGCGCCGCTGCCCGACGCGCTCGCGGCACGGCTGTCGTGCGGCAAGCACCACGCGACGCTCGAACGCGCCGGCGCCGACCGCCTGCGCACCAGCGTCGCGGTGCCCAATGTGTGCCGCTGGTGGCCGCATACGCACGGCGAGCCCGTGCTGTACGACGTTGCACTGCATCTCGGCGACGCGTTGCGACCGCTCGGCGCAACGGGTTTCCGCACGATCGAAGTCGACGCCGGCGCCGACTGCAAGGGCTTCGGGCTGCGCATCAACGGCGTGCCCGTGTTCGCGCGCGGCGCATGCTGGAGCAGCGCCGCGCCGCTCGCGCTGCACGCGGACGACGCCACTTACGCCCGCCTGCTCGGGCTCGCGCGTGACGCCGGCTTCAACATGATCCGCGTCGGCGGCACGATGACCTACGAGGCCGATGCCTTTCATGCCTGGTGCGACCGGCTCGGACTGCTGGTCTGGCAGGATTTCATGTTCGCGAACTTCGACTATGCGCTCGACGATCCCGCATTCGCGGACAACGTCGATCGCGAAGCCCGGCAGTTCCTCTCGCGTCACAGCGCGTCGCCGTCGCTCGCCGTCCTGTGCGGCGGCAGCGAGATCGCGCAACAGGCCGCGATGTCCGGGCTCGGGCCGAAGCAGCGCTTCCTCGAGCTGACCGCAGACCGGCTGGCCGGCCATGCAGCCGCATGCCGGCCCGACGTCCCGTATGTGCCCGATTCGCCCGACGGCGGCGTGCTGCCGTTCGCCCCGCGCGAACGCGTGTCGCACTACTACGGCGTCGGTGCATACCTGCGCCCGCTCGACGACGCCCGCCGCGCGGACGTGCGCTTCGCGAGCGAATGCCTCGCTTTCTCGAACGTGCCGTGCGACGCGACGCTCGCCGAGCTCGGCTGGCCGGGCGTGCACGAGCCGCGCTGGAAGGCAGCCGTGCCGCGCGACCCCGGCACGTCGTGGGATTTCGAGGACATTCGCGACCACTACCTGCAGACGCTCTACGACGTCGTGCCCGACCGGCTGCGGCGCGAGGATCCGTCGCGCTACTTCGAGTTGTCGCGCGCGGTGATCGCGGACCTGATGCGCGATACGTTTTCCGAATGGCGGCGCACCGGCTCGCGCTGCGCCGGCGCGCTCGTCTGGCAGTTCCAGGATGTGATGCCGGGCGCCGGCTGGGGGATGATCGACGCCGCGCATCGGCCGAAATCGGCGTGGCATGCGTTGCGTCAGGTCCTGCAGCCCGTGCAGGTGCTGCTGGTGGACGAAGGCTTGAACGGGCTCGACGTGCATGTCGTCAACGAGCGCCCGGCGCCGCTAACGGCCGCGCTCGAGCTGGTCGCGCTGCGCGACGGCCGCACGCCGGTCGCGCGGGCCGGCTGCCCGGTGCGGATCGCGGCGCACGACACGGTGCGGATCGGCTCGGCCGAGCTGCTCGGCCGGTTCTTCGACTGGACCTACGCGTACCGCTTCGGGCCCTGCGAACACGACACCGTCGTCGCGACCCTGCGCGCCGACGATGGCACGCTGCTGTCGCAGGCGTTCCATTTTCCGTCCCGCACACATCCGGCCGTGCTGGCACGTCGTGAACTCGGGCTGGAAGCGTGCGTGTCGCGCACCGGTGACACGTGGCACGTCGACATCGATACACGGCACGTCGCACGCCATGTGCAGATCGATGCGCCGGGCTTCATGCCGCGCGACGACTGGTTCCATCTCGCGCCCGGCACGCCGGCGCGCGTCGCGCTCGTTCCGCTTCAAATGATCGGGAAGCATGCGGCCGCGACCGATGGGCCGCCAGCCGTGGAAATCCGGGCCGTGAACGCCGCGCGCACGGTGCGCGCCACGCAGGCCGGTTGACGCGACGCTCGCGGCGGCTGACAGCCGCGAGCGCCCCTGTCGAATCTCAGTCGGACGAGCCCGTGCCGCGCGGCCGCTCGATCCCGTATGCCTCCATCCAGCGATACAGCGTCGCGCGCGACACGCCGAGCTCGCGCGCCGATGCCGCGACGCGCCCGCGCGTGCGCAGCAGTGCGGTTTCGATTGCCTCGCGCTCGATCGACTTGCGGATGTCGGCCACCGACGGTGACGCGGCATCGAGACAGTATTCGAGCTCGAGATCCTGCGCGGTAATCAGGCGCCCTTCCGTCATCACGACCGCGCGGCGCACGCGGTTGATCAGCTCGCGAACATTGCCCGGCCAGTCGTGCTTGTAGAGTGCGGTGATCGCATCCGTCGAGAACCCGCGCACGCGATGGCGCGCGTCGCCGCGGAAGCGTTCGAGCATGTGATGCGCCAGCAGTTCGATGTCCTTGCCGCGCGCGCGCAGCGGCGGCTGGTCGATGCGCATCACGCACAGACGATGGAACAGGTCCGGCCGAAAGCGCCCTTCCTCCATCGCTTCGCGCAGGTCGACGTGCGTCGCCGACACGATCCGGACATCGACCGGCACCGGATCGCTGCCACCCAGGCGATGAATTGCCCGCTCTTGCAGAAAACGCAGCAGGCTCGCCTGGCTCTCGTGCGGCAGGTCGCCGATCTCGTCGAGCAGCAGCGTGCCGCCGCTCGCCGCTTCGACATAGCCGATCTTGCGTGCGTTCGCGCCGGTAAACGCGCCACGCTCATAGCCGAACAGTTCGGATTGCAGCAGATGGGGAGGAATGGCACCACAGTTGACCGCGACGAACGGGCCGTTGCGGCGTTCCGAATGGCGATGGATCGCGACCGCCGTCAACTCCTTGCCGGTGCCCGTTTCGCCGAACACGAACACCGGCGCGTCGGTGCGCGCGAAGCGCCGCACCGTATCGAACAGCCGCAGCATCGCACTGCAGGTGCCGACGATGCCTTTCTCCTCCGACTCGAGCCGTTCGCGGTCGCGCGCGAACAGGCATTCCATGCCGTACGCGTGGCCGACCGTATCGGCGATCCGCTGATGTGACGCGGGCAACGTGACGTAATCGAAGCAATAGTCGCGCAATAGCGCGCGCACGTTCGGCGAAGCGGTCTGGCCGACGTCGATGAGCGCGACCCAGACGACATCGCGCATCGACGCGCAGGTCGACGCGATGCTGCCGATCGCGTCGGCATGGCCGCCGCTCAGGTCGAGAATGCCGCAGGTGATTTCGCCGGACGTTTCGCGCAGCTCGCTGGCCTGCGCGACGATCGACACTTTCCAGTCGCGTCGCGCCAGTTCCTTTCGGAGCATGACCGACGGAGACTGCGTCCAGTAAATCAACGGACGCTGCCCGTTACCACTCCCCGCGTCGGCGATCTTATCGCGCGTTATTGGCATATTCATAACGAACCATCACTTTCTCCACTCCGCGAACCGTTCGCGTGCGCTGCGGTCGGCGGCGCGTGGCCACCTTTCCGCGCTGCGTTTCCGCAGCTTTGGCGAAGATCGAAACTGCACACGGCGAGAGCCCCCGGAGGTCGAGCCGGATGTCATCCGGCCTCGTTGTCATCGAACTCGAAGGGAACGCGCGGCTGCGGGAGCCACGACGTTCCCGCTTTGACGCAACCCAGCCGCCCAGGCGGAGCGCGTCGGCAAACGGAGCATCCGTCCGCATGTGCGCCGCGTCGTACACGACAGTCGCGCCCGATGCTGAACCGAATGGCGGCCACCCTCCAAGCTGAATGACCGTCGCACTTCATCCGTTCGTGAATTTACACCCCGTTTCGAGATGGTCTTGTTACCAAAAGATAATCCTGAATCATCCGGTTACGCAGCCGGTCGCCCCGCGCGACCTACCTTTGGCTACTGAGATTTGATTCTCTCTCAGCATTCACGTCAATCAGTGGCAAATACTACATTTCCGCCAGATGGGTAACCTAGATTGCGCGTGATTTTCACTGAAATCCTTTAAAAAGACCGGCACCGCACGCCACACGCCACATAATCGCGCGCGCCGACGGCCGGCAGAGCCGTCCCGCCACGGCGCACGGGACGCGCCGCCGTTACACTCCGTAATCAACCCGCACGATCGCCGCTCAGGTTCGCAGCGCCGTCTCGCCATCCCGGACCGGCCGATCGCGCATGCCGGCCTCGGTCGAAGGCTCGTCGTGCGGCGTGAAACCGGCGGATCCGGCCATCTCCTCCTGCAACGCAGCATAGCCACTCATCACGAAGCGCGTGAACTCGTCCCGAAAGCGCGCCGAGCTGAAGTACTCGGCATTCGCGCGGCACGCATGCGGATCGATCGCCCCGCGCGGCAGCGCTTCGAATCTGGCAAGCGCATCGACCAGTGCGTCGACCGTCTGCGCGCGGTAGAACAGGCCCGTTGCGCCGGCGACCGGCCACGGGCGCACCGACTCGCGCACGCCGCCCTTCCCGTACGCGATCACGGGCGTGCCGCATGCCTGCGCCTCGACCGGCGAAATGCCGAAGTCCTCTTCCGCAGCGAACACGAATGCGCGCGCACGCTGCAGGTGGTCGTGCAGCACGTCGAACGGCTGGTACCCGAGCAGCGTGACGTTCGGCCCGGCCAGCGCGCGGATCTTCGCCATCTCCGGCCCGTCGCCGATCACGACGAGGCGGCGCTCCGGCGTACGCGAGAACGCGTCGACGATCAGGTCGATCCGCTTGTACGGCACGAGCCGCGACGCGGTGAGGTAGAACGCCTCCTTGTCCGGACGTAGCGACAGGTGGTCGACGTCGACCGGCGGATAGATCACCGTCGCATCGCGTCGGTAAGTCTTGCGGATGCGGCGGGCGATGAAGTTCGAATTGGCGGCCACGCGATCGACGCCGTTCGCCGAACGCGCATCCCAGTTGCGGATGTAGTGCAGCAGCGCGCGCGCGATTGCCGATTTCAGCCCGCGTGCGAGCCCGGCCTCGTTCAGGTACTGGTGCTGCAGGTCCCACGCATAGCGCACCGGTGAATGCACGTAACTGGCGTGGAACTGGTCCGGGCCGCTGAGCACACCTTTCGCAACCGCATACGAGCTCGACAGCACGACATCGTACGCCGACAGGTCGAACTGTTCGATGGCCAGCGGAAACAACGGCAGGTAGTTGCGGTAGCGCGTGCGCGCGAACGGCAGCTTCTGGATGAAGGACGTGTGCACCGCGCGGCCGCGCAGGCAGTCCCGTTCCTCGAGGAAATCGACGAGGCTGTAGACATCGGCCTGCGGAAAGCAGTCGATCATGTGCGCCAGCACGCGTTCGGCGCCGCCAGGCACGACCAGCCAGTCGTGAACGATCGCAATCTTCAAGTACCGCTCCCGATTCTCCAATGACATTCGATAACGGCGCGCCACGCAACGCGGCCGCCATGCCGTGGCAATTATCGGAAAGCACTGGCACCGCCGATGTGTGTTAGCGGACACTACGACGCTGTTGGCGGACGACGCCACGCTCGCGCGAACCCCGAGCGTGGGTAAGCTTTCGAACAGACCGGCGCG
Source organism: Burkholderia sp. Ac-20384 (assembly GCF_017104605.1). NCBI lineage: Bacteria > Pseudomonadati > Pseudomonadota > Betaproteobacteria > Burkholderiales > Burkholderiaceae > Burkholderia > Burkholderia sp. Ac-20384. The sequence continues at coordinate 5,593 of NZ_JAAGPE010000096.1, forward strand.
CTCAGCATCCGCATCATGATCATGGCCGCTTCGCACTGGACAAACGTATTCGTGCGGCACGGCGTGCTGAAGGTTTCACGCGAGGACCGCATCATGGAATGGCATTGTTGTGAATTCGAACATCTGAGCGCCGTCGATCTCTACGCAATCCTGCGCGCACGCAACGCCGTGCTGGTCGTCGAGGATGCGCATACCCATCTCGACATCGACGGCAAGGACGCGGGCGCATTGCACGTCTACGCAACCGTGCGCAACGGCGACGCGGCGGAAGTCGCGGCTTACGCACGGCTCCTGCCCGGCGACGACATCGATCCGGACGTCGTGATCGACAAGGTACTGACGAGCGAAGCATGCCGCGACGGCGATACGCTCGAACACCTGCTCGAACGTGCACTGACCGCCGCGCTGGCCGCATGGCCGGACGCCGCGCTGCGCATGCACGTTCCCGCCCCGCGCCAGGCGTTCTACAAACGTTTCGGATTCCGCAAGGCATACGGACCGTATCTCGAACAGGGCGCGCCGTTCGTCGGCATGATCCGGCCGGCCGACCGCGCCGCCGGCGCGCTGCGCCAACTGTTGTCCCGGACCGTTTCGGCGACCCTGCCCAGAAATGAAGATGCGCGTGCCGACGCACGCGTACACAACCGGCTGCCCGCCGATACCGGAGCCAACCGATGACCCGCACCCTGCACCCGGTTCCCGCACCCGACCTTCCACGCATCCTGCCGGTCATCCTCGCCGGCGGGTCCGGCACGCGCCTCTGGCCGCTGTCGCGCGAACAGTATCCGAAGCAGCTGATCGAGCTGACCTCGAACGAATCGCCGTTGTCCGCGACGGCGCGTCGCCTGAACGGCATCGCGAACGCGGTGCTGGGCGACAAGCTGCTGCTGGTGTGCGGCGAACAGCATCGCATCATGAGCGCCGCGCAAGTGGTCGACCGTGCGGCACCCGCCCGCATCCTGCTCGAACCCGCGGCGCGCAACACGGCGCCGGCGCTCACGCTTGCCGCGCTCGACGCCAGCGAGCTCGAGGACGACCCCGTGCTCGCGGTCATGCCGGCCGATCACGTAATCGCCGATGTCGGCGCGTTCCAGGACACGATTGCACGCGCGGCGCGTTATGCGCAGGAAGGCTCGATCGTTACGCTCGGTGTGCTGCCGCGCCGCGCGGAAACGGGCTACGGCTATATCCGGGTCGGCGAGCCGCGGACGAGCCGCCACGGCGGACAAGGCGGGTATTCGATCGGACGCTTCGTCGAGAAACCCGACGCGGCACTCGCCGAGCGCTACCTGCAATCGGGCGACTACTGGTGGAACAGCGGCATTTTCGTCACGCGCGCGTCGGTCTGGCTCAAGGCGATTCGCGCACTGGCGCCCGAGATCCATGCGGCCTGCGAGTCGGCGTGGCGCGCGGGCGTCGCCGACGATCCGTTCTTCCGGATCGACGCCGCGGCGTTCGACGCCTGCCCGTCCGACTCGATCGACTATGCGGTGATGGAGCGCCTGGCCGACAGCAGCGAACTCGGCATCGAAGGCATCGTGGTGCCGCTCTCGGCCGGCTGGTCGGACGTCGGCACGTGGGATGCGATCTGGGAAATCATGCCGAAGGACGATCACGGCAACGTCGCCCGCGGCCCGATCGTGTTCGAGGACACGCAGGACAGCCTCGTGCGTTCGGAAGGCCGTCTCATCGCGTGCGTCGGCATGAAGGATGTCGTCGTGATCGAAACGCCCGACGCGGTGCTCGTCGCGAACAAGCATGACGTGCAGCGCGTGAAGAACATCGTCGAGCGCCTGAAGAGCGACCGCCGCCCGCAGGCGAGCGAACACCGCAAGGTGCAGCGTCCGTGGGGGCATTACGATTCGATCGATCTCGGTGAGCGGTTTCAGGTGAAGCGGATCGTCGTCGAGCCAGGCAAGCGGCTGTCGCTGCAGATGCACTATCACCGCGCCGAGCACTGGATCGTCGTGCGCGGCACCGCGAAGGTGACGCGCGGCAACGAGACGTTTCTGCTCAGCGAGAACGAGTCGACGTATATCGCCGTCGGCGAAGTCCATCGCCTCGAGAATCCGGGCCGCATTCCGCTCGAAATCATCGAAGTGCAATCGGGCAACTATCTCGGCGAAGACGATATCGTGCGCTTCGACGACCAGTACGGGCGCCCGGTCGTCGACCCGCTGCCGGAACAGCACTCGGTGCCGCTCGCGGCACCGGAACCCCACGTGCAAGTGGTAGAGGGAGACGTCGTGCGGTAATCGCGTGCCGCGCACGCAGGCGCGTGCATCGATTCGTCAGTCGATGCCGCGCTGCGGCGGGCGCGCCTGCCTGAGCGCTTCGCGCACATGCGGCAATGCCGACGTGTCGGCGCCGATCGCGTCGATCGACATCGGCTGCATGACCATCGCCCCGCACTGCGCGGCCTTCGCGCCACCCGCGGTACAGCCTTCGCCCCCACCCACCTGCACCGGCATCCCGCCGATCGCGGACAAGCGGTTATCCGCGATCCGGTACTGCGACACGTTTCCCCACACGCGAATGCCGGCGAACCGCGCGCGCGACACGCGGTTGCCGATCACGACCACGCGCGTCACCGAACCCGACCACGTACTGACGTCGATCGCGGCCTGCTGGGTCAGCGGGCGCGGATCGGTCCGGCCGGCCGCGGTCTGGATATCGGAAATCTCGTTGTTCTCCACCAGCACGCCGGACGCGCCGTAGGTCCGTGAACTGTCCTCCTGCGCGACGAGAATGCCCGCACTCACCTGCACGTTGCGCACGACATTGTTCGCGATCGTCACGTCTGCACCGCCGACCACCGTGATGCCACGCCCCCACGCGTTGCCTTCGAGCGAGTTGTCGGCAATCAGCACGTTGCGACTGAGCACGCCGTCGCCCTGATAGCTCACCACGGCAATCATGTCGTCGCCGGTGCCGCGCACGACGTTGCCCCGCACGAGCACGTTGCGCGCCCCGTGCGTGATGTGGATGCCGTCCGCCAGCGTCGCCAGCACCTCGTTGCCGACGATCGCGACATCCGTTCCGCCAAACACGAAAATGCCGCCGCCACCGCCGTCGATCACATTGTCGAGCACCTGCACGTCGCGCCCCGTCACTTCGATCTTGGTCGACATGGGCGTGCCCATCCGCGTCGAGCCCGTTCCCACCAGCCTGAATCCGGCGATCGTCGTGCCCGTGCCGCGCATTTCGATGGTCTGGTCGTCCGGCACGGTCGCACTCAGCGTCGCGCCGTAGCCCGACAGCACGACCTGCGCTTGCCGAACGACGAGCGAACGGCCGACGATGTAGCGCCCCGGCGCGAACACGAGTCGCTGGCCCGGCTGCAGCGCGTCCAGCGCGCGTTGCAGTGCGTCGGCCTGATCGGTGCCGTCGGACGCCGGGGTGACATGAGCATCCGGCGCGGTCGCGCGAATCGTCGCCTGCGCCGCCTGAGACGCGTGGGCCACCTTCTCGGCGGGTGCCGCGACGGCGGGACCGGCGCTCATCCACATGCCGAGCATCGCGCAGCAAAGACGGGAAAGGCATCGGCGTCCAGTCATGCGGGCTACGTCCATGCGTGTCATGCCGGTTGCGGCCGCACGGCCGCTCGGCGCCCCGGCCATGCCGGGAATCCGGCGACGCGCGCGGTGCCGGTGCGCAGCGCAATCAGGTAAACCGCCATCGGCACCACCACGCCGGCGAGCGTGCCGATCACGAGGTGTATCGCGAGACTGCCGACGCCGGCGCGCATCAACACGATGCGCACGCCGGCCATCACCAGGATGTGCATCAGGTAGATCGGCATCGACGCGTACCCGATCGCCGCGAGCCAGCCGGCACGCGCGGGCGACGATGCATGGCGATATGCCAACTGCAGCATCAGCGCGATGCCGGCGAACGCGGCGGGAACGGCCCAGGCGCTCGTTGCGCTCCCGAAGCCGTGCGCGAATGCGACCGCCACGACGAAGCCTGTCGCCGTCAGCGCGCACGCCGCAAGATGACTGTTGCGTTCGAGCCAGCCCGGCAACGCCCGCGATGCAACGACGCCCGCCACGAAGAACGGCCAGTTCATCAGCGTGGTCGACACGATGCCCCACTGCGTCGCCGCGCCGATTGCGAGTCCGAGCATCGCGCTTGCCACGAGCGCGTCGCGGACGCGCGGCGGCATCGGCGTCTGCGGGAATGCAGGCACCCATCGGGCAAGCAGCCATGCACCGATCATGCAGAGCATCAGCGCGTACAGGAACCAGAACTGCGCGAACGGCCGCCAGCCGATCGCCAGCAGGTCGCCAATCGTGAACGGATGATTGGTACCGTGCGATGCCATCGCAATCTGCGCGCCGCCTTGCAGGATCGACCACAGCAGGTACGGATAGACAATCGTGCGTACTTTCGCCCCCATGAACCGCTGCGGCGCGCCGCGCAACGAGCTGCACACGTGCAGTCCGGACAGGAAGAAGAACAGCGGCATGTGAAACGTGTAGATCACGTAGTCGACCCAGGCCAACACGGTCTCGGGCACGCCGGCCGGCACGAGGCCCGACGAGACGGCGCCGCGCAATACGTGCCCGTAGACGACAAGAATGATCCCCGCGCCGCGGGCGACGTCGAGGCTGGTTTCGCGTGCAGTCGTAGTCATGTGGAGGTCGATGCGGCTTCCCCGTCAGGGCCCGCGTGCATGGCGAGTGGTCGTGAGAAGCTCCACTTTATGCATGCCGGCCCCGGACGACTGTGGGCTGGACGACAGTTAGCCGATGTCGGGCGCACGCCGGATCGCGACACCGCGCGCGGCGGTTGCCGACGCCCGTTCCGGTCGTTTCACAAACCATCTGAACACGACGATCAGCAGCACGACCGGCACGAAGTCCCGGCCGCTGAACAGGTTCGGAATTCGCAGGATTTCCATCAGCGACACATAGAGCACCGCGTGCGCACAGCACCAGAAGCCGCTTCCTCTTCGCCACCCTGCATAGCCACGCCCGAACACCCAGCCGGCGAACGCCGCGTTCAGCAGACCGAACCAGCCCCATTCGTAGAAGTGGACGAAGATGCCCGACGGGTTGTTGAACTCGGGATCGGCATAGCTTTTCAGGAACAGGTCGACACTGTCGCCCGAGTCGAGCCACGGCTGGAGCGTCGCGCCGATCACCGGGAAATGCAGCAGCCAGTCGAACGTGAACATCGGGTGCCCGTTGCCCCAGCCGAGCACGTTGAGGATCCCGGCGCCATTGTTCAGCGACGTCGAGTAGTACAGGCCCAGGCGCTCGAGCGCGAAATCGAAGATGTTGTCGTAGATGTTGATGTAGTAGGTTTCCCACGACCGGCTGTATTCGTTCACGATGAACAAGCCGAGCAGCAGCGGGATCGCCGCATACGGCCCGAGCGCCAGCAACCGCAGCCGCTTGCGGCCGAGCCGGAACCGCACCACCATCAAGGCGAACGGCAATGCGATCTCGATGACCGCGAGCCGCTCCGCGAAGATGAAGCTGCGCAACAACGTCAGCACGGCCAGTACGACCATGTATGCCTTGTAGCGATTGAAGCCCTTGACCGGCGTCCTGAACACGTAGAAATACAGCGCGACGAACGGCGCCGTCGCCTGCGTGAACGAACTCAGGCCCGTGACGCGCCCTTTCAGTTCGATCAGCTCGAACGTGTTCGCGGTGCCGGTCAGGAACTGCAGCAGGACGGCCGGATGCGCGAGCACGCCGCTCATCATCACGAGATAGCCGAACAGCGCGAGCGCGAACACGAAATCGAGCACGCGCGGCGACAGCTCGGCCGGCCCGTCGTCCGGCACCCGCCGACCCTGCGCATCGGTCGTCGCGAACCATGCGGCGGCCGTCAGCACCAGCAGGAACAGGCCCCCCGCGAACGCCGAATATCCGTCGAAATAGATGCGCGCAATCGACTTCTGGTCGCCGAGCAGGCTCATGGACAGCAGCCCGTACAACGGCAGGATGAAGATCAGCACGAGCCGTGCCGGATCTTCCCACCAGTAACCCGCGTAACCGTCGGCGCGGCCCGCGCGAACCGCCCGGCGACGCATCGCCGGCTGCCGCGGCCGCATGCGCGAGCGGGCCGCCACTCGATTGTTCATGATGTCCGTTCCATTGCTTCGCCGGTGCGCACCTTGTCGTGCGGCGCCACGCGCTCGCCGCTCAGCCGGCCGGGCCGCGCGCACCCATCACGCCTGCGTAACCGGATGCCGCCTGATGGGTGTTCGTCTCCGTGTAACCGTAGTCGTAGCGTCCCAGCGGGCCCTTGAAGTCGTTCAGGATCACGCCGCGTACGTCGATGTGCGCGTGCTCGAGCCGGCGCGCGCTTTCGTCGAGTTCCGTCAGCGTCGTCACGCCGCTGCGCGCGACGAGGAACACGGTTCCGGCCAGGCGCCCGAGCACCAGCGCGTCGGCCACCGGCAGCAACGGCGGACTGTCGATCACGACCATGTCGTAGCGCGCCGCGACGCGCTCGATCAGTTCGGCGAACGCAGGCTGCAGCAGCAATTCGCCCGGATCGGGCACGACGTTGCCCATCGGCATGAAATCGAGGCCGGGCATCACATCGCGCTTGATCGCCTGGTCGAACCCGTGCGAGCCGCCCACGACGTCCGACAGGCCCGGCGCTCGGGTGAAGCGAAACCGCTCGTGCAGCGCGCCCTTGCGCAGGTCCGCGTCGATCAGCAGCACGCGCCGCTTCGCGGCGCCCACCAGCGACGCGAGATTCGCCGCGACGAACGACTTGCCGACGCCCGTCGTCGGCCCCGAGATCAGCACGACACGATTCGGCGCGTCGGGCATCGCCAGTTGCAGCGCCGTGCGGAAATTGCGCAGGCTTTCGAGCGCCGCGCCCTCCGGTGCCACCGGCAGCGCCGGCTTGCGTCCGGCGCGGCGCCGCGCGGCCTCCGACGGCAACACGCCCTGTTCAGACGGCGGGCTGTGCGGCACCGCCGCGAACACCGGCAATCCCGTCGACCATTCGATTTCCTCGGCGTCGCCGACCGTGCCGGCAAGCCGCTGCCGCACGATCACGACCGCGGCGCCCGCCAGCAGGCCAAGGAGCAGCGACGCGATCACGGCCATCCCGCGATGCGGCCCGGTGGGCGTCTCCGCGATCTTCGCCGCGTCGACGATCCGCACGGTACCGGTCTTGCTGGCCCGCGCGAGGATCATCTGCTGACGCGTGTTGAGCAGGTTCGTGTACAGCGCGGTATCGACGGCCACGTCGCGCTGCAGTTGCAGCACGCCCTGCTCGACGGTCGGCAGTTGCTGGATCTGCTTGCGCACGGTGTCGAGCGAATGCTGCGCATCGGCGAGTTGCGCGTCGACCGCCACGACGGCCGGGTGCTTGGGCATGAACCGAGTCAACAGCTCCTCGCGGCGCTGCTGCAGCGTCTGCACGCGCGTCTCGATGTCGACCGACTGCTGACGCAGCGCGAGCCCTTCGTCGCTCGTATTGACCGTGCCGTGCGATGCGCGGAACGCATTGAAGCGGCTCTCGGCCGTTTCGAGCTGCGCCTTCAGTTGCGGCAGCTGCGCATCCATGAAGCGGATCAGCTTGTCGGCCGCTTCAGACTTGCGCTGCGTGTTCTGCGCCAGATACGCGTCGCCAACCGCATTCAGCACGCGGCTGTCGTGCACGGGATCGGGGCCGTCGAGCGTCACGCCGATCATGTTCGACTGCTTGCCGCGTTCCGAGATCAGCGCGTTCTTCTGCAGCCACGCGGTCGCCTCTTCCTCGCCGTAGCGCGTCAGGTCGAAGCGCGCGCCGGGCTCGCCGGCCACGTCGCGCACGAATACGTCGAGCGGCCCCTGCGGCGTCTCGACGTGCAGCGGCTGGCCGACCCTGCCTTGCCAGACGGGCCCGGTCCTGCCAAGCAACCCCGTGCGCTGCAGCGTATAAGTGCCGCCATTGCCCACGACGAGCGCGAAATGCTTGCCGACGAAACGCTTCGGCACGTCGAAGGTCGGGACGTCGATGCGCTCCGTACCGTACACGTAACCGCCCGGCAGCGGCGACGACAATCCGTCGGCCGCGTTCACGAACCGCCAGCCGATGACCGGCAGGTAATGCGGCCGCGCATCGATGGCCAGGTTGGTATCGTCGACCGCACGCGCCATCACCGCGCGCGATTTCAGCACCTCGATCTCGGTCGACGCATCCGTCTTCAGGTCGAACACCGACGACGGATCGCCCGGCGGCGAGTTCGTTTTCGACTCGGTCGGGCTCTGCTCGACCTGGAACAGGATGTCGGTCCGGTAGACCGGGCGCGCGCAGAGCGCGTAGAGGGCCCCGGCCAGCGCGCCGGCGAGCGCCGTGCACAGGATCAGCCGCCGGCCGCCATGGAGCATGGCCCAGTAGCGGCGGTACGGATAGGACGGCCGCGGCGCGGGCCCGTCGTGCGGGTCAGGGAGAGTCTGGGCGTTCATACAGGATCGGTCCCGTAGACGCGACGTATCGCGATTGCGCGATCCGTCACGAGGTTCACGGCGAAATGGCCTTGGCCGTCAGCGCACCTTGCGCGGACGACGGAATCAGCAAGTTGACGACGCGGCTCCAGCGCACCAGCGACGACGCATCGACGAACACCACGTCGCGACGCTCGAGCGGAAACCGGTCGGCGAGCGCGAACGAGGCCGGCGAACGCCCGTCCAGGTGATAGACCTGTGGCCGGTTGCCGGGCCCGCGCCGCACCACGAACACCTGGCGCGCATCGGCCGTGTACTGGCTGACGCCGCCCGTATCGCCGAGCGCTTCGCCGAGGCTCATGCGGCCATCGGTCAACGTCAGCGTCGCCGGACGGGACACCTCGCCGAGCACGAACACCTTGCTGTCGCTCGCCGCGCGCACACGCACCAGATCGCCGTCGCGCAGCAGGATGCTCGTCGGGTTGATACCCGCCTGCAACATGGCCGGCAGGCTTACCATCACGGTCTTGTTGCCGCGCGTCACCGACACCTGCGAGCGGTCGGCCGTCGCGGTGAAGCCACCTGCGCGGTCGATCGCCTCGGGCAGCGTCATCGGCATGTCGTTGACGATCTGCAGCCCCGGGGTGCGCACTTCGCCGTCGAGATAGACACGCTTGCTGCGGTATGCCTGGACGCGCACCGCGATCTGCGGCTTGCGCACGTATTCGCCAAGCCGCTTCGTCAGCACCGCGCGCGCCTGTGCCTCGGTCAGCCCCTCCACGTGCACGAGGCCCGCATACGCGAACTGCACGCTGCCGCTCGCGTCCACCGTGTAGCCGGTCGCCACCGAACTGGCACCCACACCATCGCCGCCGCCCGTCGTCTGGGTCGTCGGCAGGTTCAGCTCGGGGTGATCCCACACGACGATGTTCAGCACGTCGCCGGGCCCGATCACATAGGGCTTCGGCGTGCCGAACAACTGGCGGATCTCGGCGTCGACGTTCGCATGACGTGCCGCATCATGCTGCTCGACGAACGCGGGCGTGATCTCGATCAGGTCTTCGCTCGACACGTTCTGCACGCCGTCGAGGCCGCCCGCGCCCGATGCGTCGGCGCTCACGCGCGCGTTCGCGTCGCGCTCGGCCGGCGGGTGATACGTCATGCCCGGTGAGAACGCGCACGCGCTCAGCGTGCACACGGCCGCCGCCAGCGCCACGCGCGACAGCCAGCGCGTGCATGGCTGCCGCATCGCGCGTGTCGATTCCTTTTGCGTCGTCGTTGACATGATGTCCTTCCGAAACTGTGCGGTAACCCGCCGAACGCGGCGGGCTCCGGCATTACGCTTGCCTGCGCGGCTCGCATTGCGGCGCCGCGCCTCCCTCGTCACCGCACGTCACTCCGTACGATTCGTCATGAACTGCTCTGTATCGCTTTCATCGCTCGTCTGCATCCTGTCGGCCGGCTTCGCCTGCGCCGCCGATGCGCAATCGCTGCGCCCCGACCCGGTCGACACGCCGGCCTTCACCTCGCCGGCGGCGATCGTGCCGGCCCTGCCGACCCTGCCGGTCCCGCGGCAGCGTTCGGCCCAGACCGCGACGGCGAACGCCGCGACGCCGGCTTCCGAGTCAGCCTCGCCTGGCCTGGCGCTTCCCGGCACCCGCGCCGACGCGGAACCGGAAGCGCGTGCCCGCGGCGTGCTGCGCCGGCCACTCGCGCCGAGCCGGCCCAGCCGCCCGAAAGCAGCCAGCGCTTCCGGCGACGGTGCGTGGGATACCGGCACGCTGTACGCATCGCCGTACACCACGTCGCCCTACGCGCAGCCGGATGACACGGACTGACGCCGCCGCCCGGTCCTGCGCCGGTGCAACGGCGCATGCGCCGATACGGGATTGGACACCGGAGCGACGGGCGCGTCTGTGAGCAAGCCCACCGAACGCCGATCTTCATTTGAATGGAGATTGCACCCGGCCCAGCCAACCGCCGAACCTCGCGCGACGCGCATCACGAACTTCCGACCGACACGTTCGCATAGGGCCGACCGGCCGCGTCCGGTGCCGACGGATCGGAAACACGCACGACCGTCCACCCCGAGTCACCGCTCAACACCTGCGTGCAGAGATCGATCACGGCCGCGGTTCCCTCGATGCCGTACAGCGCGTGGTCGACCTGCGGCATCAGGTACAGACGCACATGGCGCGAGCGCCGGAACGCGTGTTCGACCGCACCGAAGTGACGCCGGACGTCGTCGATACCGGGATCAAGCGAACCGTAGACGAGCATCGTCCGGACGTTGCGCTGGGCGAGTTCGCGCATCACGCCGCGCGGCGTATCGGCGCGCGGCTTCCAGCCGATACACGCGGCCACCCGCTTCACGGGCACGCTGATACGTGCGATCCCGTTCGCGGCCACCGCACGCAGGATCGGGCGCACGTCGCGCCGTTCGAGGACGAGCCGCTTCCAGCGCCGCCAGTCGCGCACCGACAGCCAGTAGCCGCGCACCGAGTTGATCCGCCGCTTCTGCGCCGCTTCGAGCGTGAGCCCGGCCGGCCACACGAAGCGCGCGAGGTTGATCGCGATCACGCCGCCGAGCGACGTCGTTTTCACGGCTGCATGCAACGCCGCGTAGGCACCCGAACAGATGCCGGCGGCGACAACGTCCGGATGACCCAGCGCGCGCAACCAGTCGGCGGCCGCCGCGACGTCGTCGATTGCCTGCGGCGAATACACGACGCCCGACTGGTCGTCCGGTGCATCGGGCCCGCTGTCGCCCACGCCGTGCACGTCGATCCGCAACGTCGTCACGCCGGCCCGGGCCAGCGTGCGGGCCAGACGCACGCCGAAGCGCCCTTCGCCGCTGCGCGGATTCGTCGACGTATTCGCGATCACGAGCGCCGGGCCGGCCGGCGTCGGCGGCCGTGTGTCGGCCGGGCGGCATAGCACGCCGACCAGCCGGCTCGGGCCGACCGCGACGATCTGCTCCGTCATGTCGCCCATGTCGAGCGCTGCGGCCGACTCGCCGCTCCATGCATGGACGGCGCGCGGCGGAACGCCTGCTGCCGCGACGGCATCACGGCTCGGTGCGCGCGCGACGATCCAGTCCACCAGCGTGTCGATCGCCGCATGCGGCAGGTGCGAACGCGTGCCGTCGAGCATCGTCGTCGGCCATTCGCGGAAGGAATCGCATGTCACGTCCACGCCGCGCGCCACGAGTGCGTCGCGCAACGCCTGCCCGTCGCCCTGCTCCGGCTGGATCAGCAGCATCGCGCCGGGCAGCGCCGGCGCATCGCACACGACGTCGCACAGATCGACGGCCTTCAACTCATCGACGAATTCGGCCGGAAAGCGATGCCCGAGCACGTTCTTGCACGGTTCGTCGCGGTGCGCGGCGCGGGTCGCGGGCGGCATCGTGTCGAGCCACTGACGATGCACGAACGACAGCTCGCGCAGGTACGCACGGCCGCGCACGACCGGCGCCAGCGCCACCATCGCATCGACACGCGGCGACGTGCGCCGGCCTGCCGCTGCCAGCATCGCGAACAACGCGCCCGCACGAATGCCGACGAGCGTCAGCGCAGTCACGCCGGCGGCATCGCGCAACAGGTCGATCGCACGATGAATGCTGTCGACGCAGGCGGCATGCCGTCCGGCGTCGAGATCGTCGCCCGCCGAATCGCCGGCGCACGGGTAGTTGAACCGCAACACCGTGATGCCCGCGTGGGCGAGACGCTCCGCGACGGCCCGCAAGAGCTTGTGCGTCCATGCAGCCTCATGGCCAAGCGATTCGCACAGGATCACGCCCTGTTCCGTCTGTCCTTCGTGCAGCCACCCGACGCAGCTGCCGAACGTTATCGGCTTCACTCGGTACTCCTCGGATCGGTATTTGTTTTTCCGTGCACAACCGCGCCGGCGGCTCCGCCGGAATGTGCGATGGCGCACTTCCAGCCGCAGGCCGGTGCTGGCAGGAACCGGCTGCAGTCATCCGCCGCGCCCCTGCGCGGCCCGCTCGCCGTATTCCGTGTGTCCAATTAAATCATCGGGCCCGACCGGCCTTCGGTGCGCCAGCTTACAAATGCATTCATCACCGACACGACGCAACACCGTGCACCCCATCGCGATTCATTCCGTCATGCGAACCGAATCCGCGAACGGTAGGCTCGCGAACAATGCCCCGGTGCCCGGCCCGTATCATGGCCGCCATACGATGTGGCCGTGCCGGCATCGCCGGCCGATACCGGCAATGCCGGAACGGGTCGCGAATCCCCGCAGCCGGGTCAGCGCCGACCGGCCGCGCATCCGTACGGCAACACGTTACCCGCCGCCCTGCGATACCCAACGGCGCCGACCGAGCGAATGTCAAACCTCAAGAAAAACTTCCTGCTGCTGCTGACGTTGCAGATTTCGATGTATGCGGTGCCGCTGCTGATCGCGCCGCTACTGACACACGCGCTGGGCCCGGAAGGCTACGGCCAGCTCGCGTTCTCGCTTGCGGTGATCGCGTATCTCACCAACTGCACGAGCTACAGCTTCGACCTGACCGCCACGCCGCGCATCGCGCTTGCACGCGACGACCGCGCCGAACGCTCGCGCATCTTCTGGGCGACGCTGTGTGCGCAGATCGGGATCGCGCTTGTCTGTTTCGTCGTGCTGGTGCTGCTGACCCTGCTGATCGGGCGTTTCGGCGAGGACCGCGACCTGCTGCTGATCGGCTTCGGCATGGTGGCCGGCGTCGCTCTCACGCCCGGCTGGTATTTCCAGGGGATGGAGAAGCTGCGCGCACTCAGCGTGATCCTGTTCGTCGGCCGCGTACTGAGCCTGCCCGCGATGTTCGCGCTCGTGCACAGCCCGGAGGACATCGATCGCGCGATGATCGTCAACGCCGCGGTGCCCGTGCTGTCGGCAATCGCGCTGGCCGTCTACCTGTACTTACATCGCGAAATCGACTTCGTCCGCGTCGGCAAGGCCGACATCGCCGAATCGCTGAAGGGCGGCTGGCAGGTGTTTCTCGCGTCGACGTCGATCGCGTTCTATGCATCGACCAACACGGTGCTGCTCGGCTTCGTGTCGGGCAACGTCGCGGCCGGCTACTTCGCCGCCGGCGACAAGCTGATCCGCGCGGCGCTCGGCCTGCTCCAGCCGCTGAAGGCCGCCACTTATCCGCGCATCAGCTACCTGATGCGGCACGCGCGCAACGACGCGTTCTCGTTCCTGCGCAAGCTGTTCGTCGTGCAGGTCGTGATGGTGCTCGGCATCTCGCTCGTGATTTTCTTCGGCGCGCCGCTCGCCGTGCGCGTGTTGTACGGCCCGTCGTACGAACCGACGGTTCACGTGCTGCGCTGGATGGCGTTCATCCCGTTCATGGCCGGCATGACCGACCTGTTCGGCGTGCAGACCATGCTGCCGCTCGGCATGAAGACGGCTTTCACGCGCATCCTCATGTCATCCGGCATCCTGAACATCGTGCTGCTTCCCGTGCTCGCGAAGTACTTCGCGGAGCTGGGTGCCGCGGCCGCCGTGCTGCTCGCGGAGGCTGCGGTCGCCGCCGCGCTCGCGGCCGTCGTCTATCGCGCCGGCATTCCGCTGCCCGGCAGTTCCATTGCGCGCCGCTAGCATCCGGCCGCACGACGGCGCGCTGCCGATTACCCGCGCCGAGAAGCCCGAATCCAGTTTATGCGGGAGCCGCTCATGGCAGACCTGACCATCGCAATCTGCAACTACAACCATGGCGCCTATCTGCGTGCCGCGATCGATTCCGCGCTCGCCCAGACCGCCGACGATATCCGCGTCCTGGTGGTCGACGACGGATCGACCGACGACTCCCGCGACATCATCCGCTCGTACGGGGAGCGCATCGCCGCGGTCTTCCAGGAGAACCGCGGCCAGGTCGCCGCCTACAACCGCGCGCTGGAGCATGTCGCGACCCGCTACGTGCTGCTGCTCGACGCAGACGACCGGCTTTACCCCGACGCGGCCGCCCGCGTGCTGACCGCGTTCGCCTCCGGCGACTTCGTGAAGGTACATTTCCGGCTCGACGTGATCACGCGGGAAGGTGCCGCGACGGGTGTCACGGTCCCGCAGTCGGGCGTGGCCACCGATTGCGGCCGCCTGCTGCGCGCGGGCTGGCTGTATCCGTCGCCGCCCGCGTCGGGCAACGCGTACCGGAGCGACGCGCTCCGGCGCATCTTCCCGGTGCCCGTCACACCCGACAACCTGCACGGCGCCGATTTCTATGCGATCTACGGGATCGCGCTGCTCGGCGCGGTCCACATGATCGATGCGACGCTCGGCGGCTATCGCGTTCATCTGCCGGCCGCCCCAGCCGCCGGCAACGCCGACCGCGACACGGCCGATCTTGCGTTCGCCAATGCGGAGGATGCAGCCACCGGTGCGCTGAAGTCCGCGCGCCGATGGTCGACGTTGCGCATGATTGCCGGCACGCGGCTACACGAGGCGCTGCCGGCCGAACCGTTCGACTTCTCGATCGAAAAGGCGCGCTTCGCGAGCACGCTGTACCGCGCGCCGCTCGCGCGCCGCTGGCGCTGGTTCCTGTCCGATTCGGGCCGCTACTGGCATACCGTGCTGCGCAATCCGTTCTGGCGACCGTTCAAAAAGCTGGCCGTCACCGGACTGTCGCTCGCGTGCCTGCTGCCGTCATCGACGCTCAGCGATCGCGCGATTCGCTACATCGCCAATCCGCTCGCGCGCGTCCGCCCGTCGACCGATCCGCGAACTGCGGCCCGCGCCGCCCGATAACGACGGGCGTGTGCGATCCATTTGATGCGTTCGCAACGAGCCGGGCTGCCCGCGTCATCGCAACTTCTCGCGAAAAGCCTGTTTTCAGGTACTTCTTACGCTGCCGCACGACCGCCATCGGGAACGATGACCGCCTTTCCACCCCGCAGCGAGCCCTTGCCGAAGAAAGATCGGACATATCGGTAGAAACACCGATGCTGTAGTCAAACTACATTCATACCATTAGTCGCTGCAGAGAATCGCTACATCCGATTCGGCAGTGTCGGGCGGCCCGTGCGTCGCCGCCCGCGTGCGCCGGTCGAGCCCAACCGGCCGTAACGATTCCCCGCCTGGCCTGGCATGCCGACGCGCAACCACCCAGCATTGCCAGCCAATTGCGTCCGGTGCGAATCCACCGGACGTGCGCAGCTCCAGACATCATCCGAACAACCGGCAATACGATCATGGAGAGCAACATGCGGGACACACTCTGGCCGGCCGTCGTGCTGGCAGCGACCCTCTGCACCACAGCCTACGCAGGCGACGCCGATTTCAACGCGCAGGGCGACGCGACCGATGCGTTCACGTCTGCCGCGGCGGTCAGGCGCGCAGACCTGCTCGTGCGCAAGATGACGCTCGACGAAAAACTTCAATTCATTCATTCGCAATACGAAATGTCGAAAGTGCCGGGCGGTGGCGCCGGCTACATCCAGGGCGTGCCGCGACTCGGCATTCCCGACCTGAACATGGTCGATTCGGCGACAGGTTCCGGCAGCACGTCGCAGGCCAGCACGACGTTCCCCGCGACGATTGCCGTCGCCGCGAGCTGGGATCGGCGCCTGTCGTACGACTACGGCAAGCAGGTCGCAATCCAGTTGCGCGCGCAAGGGTTCGGCATGGGCCTCGGCGGCGGCACCAACCTCGCGCGCGAGCCGCGCGGAGGCCGCCTGTTCGAGTATCTCGGCGAGGATCCGCTGCTGGCCGGCGACCTGCTCGCCGAACGCACGCTCGCCACGCAGCGGCAGAAAGTCATCGCGACCATTAAGCACTACGCCGGCAACGAACAGGAGCACGGCCGGATGGGCGGCAACACGCAGATCGACGAGCGCACGCTTCGCGAGCTCTACCTGCTGCCGTTCGAGATCGCCGCGAAGCGCGGGCGGCCCGGCAGCGTGATGTGCAGCTACAACCGCCTGAACGGTGCGTATGCGTGCGAGAACCCTCACCTGCTGAACGACGTGCTGAAGAACGAATGGGGCTTCCAGGGCCAGGTGCAGTCCGACTGGGGCGCCACGCACAGCACCGCCGCCGCGATCAACGCCGGGCTCGACGAGGAAGAAGACGTCGGATCGACCGTGTACCTGACGCCGGCGGCCGTCAAGCAGGCGATCGCGAGCGGCTCGGTGTCGACGGCACGGCTCGACGACATGGTGCGGCGCAAGCTCGCGGTGATGATCCGCGTGGGCGTGATGGACGATCCGGCCAAGGGCGGCGGCACGATCGATTTCGCGGCCGCGAACCGGTTCTCGCAGGCCGCTTCCGAGCAGTCGATCGTGCTGCTGAAGAACGACGGCAACCAGTTGCCGCTCGCCGCGTCGGCGCTGTCGCGCATCGCGGTGATCGGCGGCCATGCCGATACGGCCGTGCTGTCCGGCGGCGGTTCGGGCAACACGCGCGACCCCGTCTCGGGTTCGTTCGCGGGCTGCGGCGGCCTGACGTTCGGGTCATCGACGGGATGCAGCTGGTGGCGCAATCCGTGGCTGAAGGTGGACGTGCCGATCGTCGCGGCGATCCGCGCGCTCGCGCCGGCCGCCCAGGTCACGTTCGCGGGCAACACCGACCAGCAGTCGCCGTTCCGCGCGTACACGCAGCAGGAGATCGACCAGGCCGCGGCACTCGCCAGCCGTTCGGACGTCGCGATCGTCGTGGTCGCGCAGCCGGCCGGCGAGGATTTCGGTGATCTCCAGAGCCTGAGCCTCGCGAACCCGTCGAACCAGGATGCGCTCGTCGAAGCCGTCGCGCACGCGAATCCGCACACGATCGTCGTGGTCCAGAGCGGCAACCCGGTACTGATGCCATGGAAGGACCAGGTCTCCGCGATCGTCGAGGCGTGGTACCCCGGCGAAGCCGGCGGCAAGGCGATCGCGAACGTGCTGTTCGGTGCGGTCAATCCGTCCGGCAAGTTGCCCGTCACGTTCCCCGCGCGCGATCAGGATTCGCCGACCTGGGGGCAAAACGGTGCGTTCGACAACGATCCCGTCTATGCGGAAAAGCTGAACATGGGCTATCGCTGGTATGACGCGCACAACATCAAGCCGATGTTCGAGTTCGGCTACGGGCTGTCGTACACGCACTTCGCGTATTCGGGGCTGTCGGTGGCGAAGCAATGGGACGGGTCGCTGAACGTCACGTTCACGGTGCGCAATGACGGGCGCGTGGCCGGCGCGGAAACGCCGCAGGTCTATCTCGGCGTGCCGTACAAGGACGAACCGCCGAAGCGGCTGGTCGGCTGGGAGAAGATCCGGCTGAATCCGGGCGAGACGCGGCGTGTGCGCGTGACCGTATCGCCGCGCATGCAGAGCGTATGGGATACGTCGCGTAACGGCTGGCGCGTGGTGCCGGGCGGGACGGTGTATGTCGGTGCGTCGTCTCGGGATATCCGGTTGCAGGGGCACTGAGCGGCGATTGCCCGACGGAGGAGTCGCGCACGTCGTGCGCGGCGCTTCCGTATTCCCGCAACCGCGCTGGCGATCTTTAACGGAACAACAGCGCCAGCGACGTCGCGAGCGCGGCAATCGCCGCGATCCCCGCCGCCATCCCGGCCAGATGCGCGGCGATCACCAGACCGGCCGGCAATCGCTCGGATGCCCGGCCGCTCGCCCCGCTCGTCCGCCTGGCTCGCGACCGGAACGCGACGCCGGCCATCACACCCCGCTCCCTTCAAGCGTATCGAGCAACGGCCGGGCCAGATGCAGGACCTGATACACCGTGCCCGCGCCGCCGTCGTCAGGCTCGTGCTCCGAGACGAGTACTCGCGTCAGCCGCCAGCGCAGCGGATCGAGGCTGACGGCCGCCGCGACCGTACCCTGCCGCGCCGCCACTTCGCGATTGCGCTCGACCTCTTGCGCCAGCGTCGCATCGAGGTCGGCATCCGCCGGAATATCGACGGCTTCCAGCCGCACGAAACGCCCCGTCGCCGCACTGCCCTTGCGCGCATCGAGCGCGACCTGCACGTCGATCGGCGCGCGTCCGAAGCTGTCCGTCACGACCCGATAGCGGCCGTCCGTGACGAACCGGGCGAACGCCTGTTCATTGCGCCACAGATAAAGCGATGCGTAACCGTTTTCCGTCGCACCGTAGCGGCCCGCCTCGCGCAGCAGGAACCCCTTGAACACCAGATCCGGCGTGTCGTCCCAGAGCCTGCCGCGCTCGCGCACGCGATTACGGATGATGTCGAGGTCGTAGTCCGCCGGCAGGCGGTGCACGTAGTACGCGGTCAGCATGATCGACTCCTGGGATTGGAAAGGGAGATTCCGAACGGCTTGAAAACAGCGTAGAAGACCTTGAATCATTTGAAAAGACGATGGCAGAATATTTCAATGATTCGTTTTTGAAATGGATGAGGCCGCGATGAAAACACTCGACATCGAAGCCGTGCAGGCATTCGTACTGACCGCCGACCTCAAGAGCTTCACGCGGGCGGCCGAGGCGATGGACACGACGCAGTCCGCGGTAAGCCTGAAGATCAAGCGGCTTGAAGATGGCCTCGGCCGCCGCCTGCTGGAACGTACGCCACGGCAGGTTCGCCTGTCGGCCGACGGCACCGCGTTTCTGGAACCCGCGCGCGAGCTCGTGGCCGCTCACCAGGGCGCGATCGGCGCGTTCGGCGCCGGCCAGCGGCGGCTGGTGATCGGCGTGAGCCATCACGTCGTCGGCGCCGATTTGCCGATGCTGCTTCGGCGCATGAGCGAAGCGGAACCGGGGCTCGTGCTGGAGATCCGGGTCGCGGCATCGCGCGACGTGCTCGATGCGTTCGACCGCGGCCAGCTCGACGCCGCCGTCGCGCTACAGCACGACAGCCGGCGGCTTGACGGCGAAACCCTCTTGTCGGAGTCGTTCGGCTGGATGGCCGCAACCGATTTCGAGTACCATCCGCCGCAACCGCTGCGGCTCGCGACGCAGGCCGAGCCATGCAGCGTACGCCGCATGGCGATCGGCGCGCTGGACGAAGGCGGTGTCGCGTGGACGGAAGTATTCGTCGGCGGCGGCGTGGCGACGATCGGTGCGGCGGTGTCCGCAGGGCTGGCCGTCGCCGCGCTCGGGCATCGCGTGGCACCCGTCGGGACGATCGACGTGGGCGCGCGATACGGGCTGCCGCCCTTGCCGGCGCGCGACGTGGTGCTCTACTCGAACCTGACCGATGCGCGAGCCCGGCAAGCGCTGCGCACGCTGGGCGCCGCGCTGCGGTCGTCGGTCGGCGTGCGGTGAGGTCGCGCTTGAACAACCCGGAGGAAAAGGATGCGCCCGCTGGAAGAACTGATCAACGAACGCGAGTCGGCGCTCCCGACTTTAGTCGAGTGGGCTGCGGCAGCCAGCCAACGTTGCGAAATACTGCCGCCATCCGATCGAAGTGGCGAAGTGCTTTCAGCGCTTCAGGTATCCACGCGATCGACGTTGGGGGCAATCGCTCATTCGACCGGCGGCATACTGGTGGAGGGCGGCTACCTTCGACTGCTTGGCTCGGGCCATCCCCGGCTTCCGAGGGACATCGTCGGCTGGAACGCCGGGCGATCGTCCGGCTTTCTGTTGATTGCGGACGATGCCGTCGGCGGATTCTTCGCATTGAACGGAGGCGCATTCGGGGACGACACCGGTTCGGTGTACTACTTTGCTCCCGACACCCTGGGATGGGAGCCGCTCGAGATCGGGTACAGCGACTTCGTTCGGTGGTCGCTCGGCGAAAAGCTGCATGACTTCTATGCAAGCTTGCGCTGGCCCGGTTGGCAAGCGGATGTCGAGCATCTGACGACGGATCAATGCTTCAGCTTCTATCCGTTCCTGTGGACGAAAGAAGGATCGGTGGAACATAGCAGCCGCAAGGCGGTAAGCGTGTCCGAGCTCTACGCGCTTCATGCCGACCTCGGGGCCGCCGCGTCACGGCAATCCTAATCGGGCCACAAGCGTTGAATAGCCGCTACACGCTAATTTGGCGGCTGCCATAAATTCTTGTCGCGCAGACAGCGATCAATCGGAATGAGGCGTGCCCGGCGCATCTTCGTCACGTCGCCACCGTCAACGGACTCGAATACCATGCACGCGCATGTCAGATAATCCTCTTCGCGAACCGATGAATACGTATACGACTTCCTCGTATTCGGATACATGTCCGACTGACGAATGACCGGCCATTGCCCGGCCTCCCTGTCGACCATCCAGATCCGCTCGCTGTCATGAAACTCGATTGCATTGTTCTTCGACGAATTCCTCGATAGATCCAGCCAGCCACATCGATCCCCTGACGCGTCAGCATGGATCGGGCACATCAACACCAACGCCGAATACAACATGCCGATCCATGTCTGAATACGGGGGACGAACCGCCACCGGGTATCGCGCATTGCCACCTCAATCAGGGTTTCGGGGCAAATTTCCATTTGCCTTCGATATATTCCAGCGATACATACTTTTCCAGCCCGGTGCTCCAAATCGTCATATCGCCGAGCCTGCGAAACGGATAATATTCGGCCTCGTTACGGACCTTGTGTCCGTGCAACCGCCTATCGATGGAATTTGCCCACTCCTCGAATCCCTGCTCGGCCCGTATCGAATACCTGACGTCCGTCCTGTACGCACCGTTAAGATCCTTGTAGACGCTCCCGTTAATCCTCGACCGGTCCGACGAATCGCCGACAAATAAATCCGCCTCGAGCGACGTGAAGTGATCGTACACATAGCGCCCAAAGCAAAGGGCCTTCGACGAACCGCCGGCCCCGGATGGTCCCGCTTGATTGCGCTGTTCGCGCACATACGGCTTCGCTTGCGGAACAATGTCGTAAATCCGCTTTTCGTGCGGATAGAACTGAACGGGCCCGGCATTCCTCTTCGGCACAATCCTCCTGGTGACGAATCCAGCATCGGCCAGCGCCTCCATCAACGCCAGCGTATATTTGGTCTCGGTGTACACCGGCGCGTCGAAATCGTAGACGACTGGCCAGTTCCGATAATCGTCGCAAACTTCGTCGGTCGTATAGCGCAACGCGTCCTGACGTGCAAACGCTTCTGCCTGAGATTGGGAGGGGGGACTCGGGAACGCGATCGGAGGCTGACTCGATGGCTTGGACCACCCATAGCCTGCGGTGGCGAGTACAACGACTGAAACCATCACTATGGATATCGTCTTGAATCGCACATTCGCTTTCACGATCAATCACTCGCTGCAGTTTCCGGAAGGAATCGAGCGATACTAGCACGCAGCCTTGGACGACCCGGTTATCAAGACATCCGCAATACCGAATCAGGACTGGCGGTTTTTTATTCGAGCATCAGAATGCGTGACCCGCCGCTCGCTTTACGTCCGGCAATCAATAGTTGATGGCTCGCGCGGGCAACATCGGATCCCGACCGGCGCATCCGCCAGGCGCCGCACATCGACGGGCATCCCGTATTCGCCGTCACGGGCGACGGCAGATTCGCCCCCCTCACACCATCCACATCGACGCGTGTCGTTTCGATGTATCCAGCACATCGCCCAGGTCGAGTTCCGATGGCATCGAAATGCATCGACGCCCGCCACGGTAAAATTCCGTCTTCATCCCGCCCATGCAGCCGCCCCATGCCTGCCCGGGCCAGCACCAAAAGAACCGACCCGCCGCCATCACCTTGATTTCCTTACACTTTCCCCGTCGCGACACATGATGTACTCGCTCGCCACCACCTACATCCGCGAACTCGAGATCCGCAAGAGCCGCTTCATCGCGTACGCGATTCCCGTCGACGACCGCGACGCCGCGATGCAGGCACTTCAGCGCCTGCGCGAAGAACACCCGACGGCCACGCATGTGTGCTGGGCATTGCTCGCGGGCGGCCAATCGGGGATGTCAGACGACGGCGAGCCGTCGGGCACGGCGGGCCGCCCGATCCTGGAAGTACTGCGCCATCACGATCTCGACGGCGTGCTCGGCGCGGTCGTGCGTTACTACGGCGGCGTGAAGCTCGGCGCGGGTGGCTTGGTACGCGCGTACACCGATGCAATCGCGTCGGCGCTGCTCGATGCCGAGCGCATCGAGCGCATCCGCTACACGCGGCTCGCGATCGAGATCGGCTATCCCGAGGAGGCGCGCGTGCGCCGCTGGATCGAACAGGCGGGTTATGAACTGGTGGACAGCGCGTACGGGATGACGGTCAAGCTCGTGATCAAGCTGCCCGAGACCGCCAACGCCAACGCGCGAACCGAGTTGTTCGACCTCACGCAAGGGCGATCGGGCTTTCCCGATCTGTGACGAACGGCAACCGCGCGCCCCGTCGCCGCCGTTGCCTGCAAATTCCGCCGAAAAATCAGATACGTCCGATAGAAAAACCGCACGCCGCCACTTAATCTCACCAGGTTCCCGGCGACTCGCGCCGCATACGCTTAATCCGCAGGCCGGCACAGGCAGCACGCAATCGCCACCGGCCGAGTCGGCACGCCAAGGCCGGGCGTGCCGACGTGCGGTTCGTCACGCGTCGCCAATAATCAAAATTCAGCTACGGGATAACGGACGCATGCATCAAGTGCAGACACTGCAAGCCCAGCTTGCGGAACTCGATCGGCGCATCAAGGCGGCACGGAGCCGCGAACGCAATGCGGTGCTGGCGCAGGTACGAGAACTCGTCACCGGCTACGCGCTGACCGCGCGGGAAATCTTCGGGCAGGGTTACAGCGATCGCGCGAAGCTGTTCACCGTCGGCGTGAAGTATCGCGACCCGGCAACCGGTGCGACATGGAGCGGGCGCGGCCGCGCACCCGCCTGGATCGTCGGGCGCGACCGCACCGCGTTCCTGATCCGGGAGTAACGCGCGCCGCGTTGCGCGGCGCGCCCCTTCATCGCAACGAATCCGCGCTGGCCGCTCAGTACGTGTCCGGCACGATCATGTTGTCCGGCACCGGCCGGCGGATGTAATCCTCGTGATGCTCGCGCGGCGGCAGGTCGATCGGTGCGTGCGGCACCTCGTGATACGGCACCTGCTGCAGCAGGTGGTGAATGCAGTTCAGCCGCGCGCGCTTCTTGTCGACGGCCTGCACGACCCACCACGGCGCTTCCTCGATGTGCGTTCGCAGCAGCATCTCTTCCTTCGCGGCCGTGTAGGCTTCCCAGCGGCGGCGGCTCTCGAGATCCATCGGGCTCAGCTTCCACTGCTTGAGCGGATCCTCGATCCGGCTCTGGAATCGCACTTCCTGCTCGTGGTCGGTGATCGAGAACCAGTACTTGACGATCTGGATCCCGCTGCGCACCAGCATCTTCTCGAACTCGGGCACCGAACGGAAAAACTCCTCGTATTCCTCGTCGGTACAGAAGTTCATCACACGCTCGACGCCCGCGCGGTTGTACCAGCTGCGGTCGAACAGCACGATCTCGCCGCCGGCCGGCAGATGCGCGACATAGCGCTGGAAATACCATTGCGTGCGTTCGCGGTTGCTCGGCGCCGGCAGCGCCGCCACGCGGCATACGCGCGGGTTCAGCCGCTGCGTGATGCGCTTGATCGCACCGCCCTTGCCGGCCGCGTCGCGCCCCTCGAAAATGACGACGAGCCGGTGCCCTGTGCTCACGACCCAGTCCTGCAGCTTCACGAGCTCGCCCTGCAGCCGGAACAGCTCGCGGAAATACTCCTTGCGCGCCTCGCGACGCTCCTGCGAAAACAGCAGGTCGTCGTTGTCGTCGAAGCGGCGATCGTCGAGCTCCATCTCGAGCTCTTCGTCGTAGGCGTCGACCAGATCTTCCTCGAAGCGGCGCTGGCGCGCCTCCATCGATTCCATATCGGTACGATCGTCGGTCTCGGTGCGGGTATCGTTGTCGCCCATGGGGCCTCCTTCCATCATTGACGCAGCCAAACTCCGCCATTATCCCAGTGTCGCGCGTCAAATTCATGAAAAAAGGGCCGGCGCACCGGTCAGAAGCGGAATGCGAGCAGCACGCTCGCCAGCACGGGGTTCGCGGAAATATCGAACGTGTTCGACGCGAGTTGCCGGTTCGGCTGGTCGATGTCCAGCGTAATCTTCGTACGTAACGGGATATAGGTCACCATGCCGGTGATCCAGAACTGGCGCGTGATCTGGTAGCTCGCGCCGACGGTGAACACCGGCTCCCACACGCTCTTCACCTTGGCCGACACGTTGGTCTTGCCCGACAGCAGCAGGTCGCCGCCGGCATCCCAGATACGCTGGAACAGCGACGGGTCGAGCAGCAACGACTGCAGGCTGCCGATGTCGGCACCCGCCGCGAGCAGCCCGCCGAGCGACGCGAGCTTGCGCTGGAACACGGGATTCAGGTTCGTGTTCGTGAAGCGCGTATAGCTGATGCCGATGCCCGCGAACGGTCGGAAACGATCGTCGCGCTCGCCGAGATAGTACTTGAACACGACGGACCCGAGCCACGCGCGCGTGGTCGCAAGCGGGTTGCTTTGCGTATTCGCGAGATCGATCAGCGGAAAGCGCCCCTGGACGCCGGAAAAAATCCGGTCGAGCGGCAGCGCGATGCTGCCGTGCCCGCGCAGCGTCAGCACCGGCGGAATGCCCCCGCCGAGTTCGGCCGCCCAGTTCTCCGAGAAAAAGTGGGTGAACGTGAAGGCCAGCGTGTTCGTGTTGCTGAGCGACAGGCTCGAACCCTGGTTCTGGAAGCTGTTCAGCCCGAGGGCGTCCGTGTGCGTCGTGACGGGCGTCGATCGTCCGGTCGTGCCGACGAAGTGCCAGCCGAGGCCGACCATGTTGCGGTCGTCGCCCATCAGCTGCGTCAGCAGCGGCGGCGCCTGGGCGGCCGGCAGATCGGGCAGCCGCGACGGATCGATCGGATGGAGTTCGTACGGCATCCGGTCGGCGTGGACGACACCGCCGGCCGGTGCGTCATCCGCCTTTGCATCGCGTGGCGCGGCAGGCTCGCAGCCGCCGGCTGCGTCGTTGTCGTCGAAGCCGATGCCGTCCATGCCATCGTCGCGCGCTGCCGCGCAGGCGCGCTCCGCCCCGCCGGTTCGCTGACCGAGCGTGATCTTGCGCGCCGTGAACGGTACGGCGTCGGGTTGCGGCCCATCGCCCGAATCGTCGCGCCCGCGGCGG
>NZ_JAAGPE010000097.1:0-30589 GCF_017104605.1 Burkholderia sp. Ac-20384
CGAACTTCTACAGTTGCGGATAGCTATGCGGCCTTCTTGACCACTCGCGGTCGTCCGGGATAACTACAAGGGCCGCAGTTGCGGCCCTTGTAGTTAGCGTGGTTAGCCGCAATCGGGGGTGATTTGCGCGGCGGTAATGGTGAGCTTGCCGCGTTCGACGCGAACGAGGAGCTTCTGACCGGCGTGGAAGCCGACATCGTGCATCAGCCATCGGCCTGCGATCTTGAGCCAGAGGTGTAACGGCTCGCAGCTCTCGTCATAGATGGCCCTCATGCCGTAACGACCGATGTCGCGCTTGCGCTGCATGGTGATGGAACGTTCCGTGAACCGTGAAGAATCGGAGATAGGAGATAGCATGGAACGTAAGTTGGTGGACTATCCGATGCACGCCCCATTGGTGAGACACATCTACGATGAGTTGATCCAAGATCACTTTGAGGAGTTGGTAAGCCAGGGACTCGCTGGACCAAGCACGGCATCGGAGTACAGAGCTGCGCTGAGAGCCTGCTTGGGTGGGGAGATGATTGGGCCGATCCCGGATGAGGCGCTGATGGATGGGTATGTATTTGAAATTGGCGGACATAAATCGGACGGGCTATCAATCGAGGTACCCATCTTCTCGGAGGGAGGGCGTTCGGACGCTTTCATGATCCTTCGAGTGAAGAAGGACAACACTGCGCAGCCGACGGTGTATTTGTACGACATACTGGTGCCGTGAAGTGGGCTCTTGAGAACGAAATAGACGGGTCTTCACTACAACCGGCACCGGTACTATGACGCTCAGAGTGGTCGGTTCGTGTCGAAAGACCCGATCGGGCTCGTCGGCGGCATCAACGTCTTTCAATACGCGCCTAACCTCGTCAAGTGGATTGATCCGCTTGGTTTGACCAACACGTTTCCATCGAATCCGGACGACATGACAAAGGTTCTGGGTGTTGATCCCAAGATTGGAACGACTCCAGATGGAACGCCTCGCTATACCTGGTTGCCGAATAGCAACACGCGTATCCGCTATGAGAGCCATCCTGAGGGTTTATGTCCTTGCGACAAGGGATTCAATCCACGTCATCATGGAGCGCATTACCATGTCGAAACGAAACCTGATGGCTTGAGTTGGGAGCAAGCGGGGCGGCATGGTCAAATAACTAAGTCGTTACCCGATGGTTACACGCTGGGCAGTGGTACGGGATTTACTCCAGGTGAAAATTTTCCAGGAAGTTGAGAAATGAAAAGCAGTGATATTTGTATCGCTGATGCACAGATAAAGTCGTTTTCTTATCGAGATGGGCGTCTGTCGGTACTTATACAGGCCGAGGATAGGGTATTTGAAATTATTTTCCATGCGGTTCTTGGCATGAAAGTAATTTCTCCAGAAGGACAAGATTTGTCTCATTTGGCAGAGAGCAAGGGGGGAGGTTATCTTGTTGCCACATGTGAAGCGGCTGAGGAGCCAGTCGATGGGTACAGGGAATTTGGCTTTATATCGGCCTGGACCGATGAGTCGTTATTAACGGTAATTGCTAATGACGTTAAGATTTCTAAGGCGACGAATTAGACAAGGAGCCACGCCTGCTTTTCTCGAAGTGCACGAAAGGTAAGTTGGGATTTTGATAATGAAGCAGTGGAATTCGCACGGCTTGCTCAAGCTTCAGCAAGACACATGTAACCGGTGGGCTCTTCCAGATTCTGCACCCGAGGAGATGGTTGCTGTCGCAATCTCGACGCTCGGGAAAATGCCTGTGTATGGGACACGGATTGCATTGCCGGAAGGAGGGAGCATCAGTTGGTTCTTTCACTGCGGTGAATACTCTGATGTGGCTGATTTTTATCAGCCTATGCATGCAGAGCACCTGTCAGAATTGCTTCCTTCCGTATTGAAATATCTGCGACTTCCGCCAGGATCAAAGTTCATCATTGACGATCAAGGTTACGAAGAGGTGTGGATGGTCCAGTGATGAGGGAAAGTTCGAACGAAAGTGTCTGGAGCAGGTGAGCGATACACCAAGGGCCGCTAACACGGCCCTTGGTGTATGTGGTCGTCCGAATTCGGGAGAGATAGAGATCTTGCGGGTGGAATGGCGATGCGTTGGCGTATGAAAGCGATGGCGAGCGCGGGACGCACTATATCTACGAGCCGGGGACGTTCGTGCCGCTGGCGCAGTACGTGGCCGAGCCGGTCGAGGGGGTCGAGACGCCGAGTGGAAGAGCACCGACCGGTATGTGCCGGAGGAGGACACGCTGCAGAAGGTGCCGGAGCGGCGGGCCGGCGGGAAGCTGTTCTAATACCACTGTGAACAGAGCGGCACGCCGCAGCTTCCTCCGGATTACTATGGTGGCGTGGTGTGGGAGGTGTCGTACGAGGCGTGGGGGGAAGCGCGGGAGGTGATTGCGCGGGTCTCGAAGGCGGCGGGGATCGTGGCGCGGAATTCGTTGCGGTTTCAGGGGCAGCAGGTTGATGAGGAATCGGGGCTGCACTACAACCGTTATAGGTACTATGACTCGGCTACCGGGCGCTTCGTATCGAAGGATCCCATCGGGCTGGCGGGCGGGATCAACGTTTATCAATACGGCCGAAATCCGATTGGTTGGACAGACCCCCTAGGGTTGATGCCTTGGAAGTGGAATGAAAACGGCATGGGCCACCACATGGTATGGAGAAAGAAGGCCGAATCGTGTGGATTGAAGCACTTGGCTACTAAGCGTGACACTCCAACGTATTTCCCGAAACCGTATAAAAAGGGTGATCATGAGGAATTGCACCGAGTGCAAGGTGTATTCCTAGGGGGGCGTCAAGGAGATTGGTCGGGCACCCCTGACGAACTGCTCGCTGCCTCTGGTAAAGGACTCGAAGGTATGACAATGAAAGGGGATCTCAGAATTCCATCGACTGGTGAGGTTCTCGCTAAGGATGTCACCCCTTCAGAAGCCTACAAGACGTTAATGGAGTGGCATGCCACTCAGCTTAAGAAAGACTGCTCGTAACATGAGGAAACGGCAATGGTAATTGGCGAAATTGACGTTGAAGCAAACGGTATTGTTTTGTTGGATCAAGAGGTACTTCATGAGACTCTCGGGTGGAGACCGGTGGTGCCCGGTGAGCGTGATCTTATGAGTGAATTCTTCAGCTCCGATCTCGGGGATGAGGTTGTCAAAAAGGGAGCGATAGTCCCGCTACTATCAATTGATGACGGCGGCTACGAGATTATTTGTCGATTGTCCAGTGAGCGAAGTACTGTTGAAGATCTTGTCGTTACAAGAAATGGTTGCTTTCCCTTGTTGGTAGAGAAGGGCGCACGCTTCTATGACCTGGAAAATTTGATGCACTGGCCACCTAGTGAGGTTGGTGTAGATTCGCAGCTGAGATCCGGGTTCTACTCAGTGACAATAAACGGATTTAGATCTGTCGAGTCTGGAAGAATTGTCAGAGCTGGTTATGAATTCGTATGTGAACCCACTGACGAGTTAATTGAATTTTCTGCGGAAATCGATAAATATATGCGTGTTTTTTTCTAAATGGCTGAAACTCTGAATGTCGTATCGACGTCTCCCCCCCCGATTTGAGTAGCGCGGCGATTTAGAGTCCAATCACGTAGTCAGGAGATTGGACATGAAGAAGCGATTCACCGAAGAGCAAATCATCGGCTTCCTGCAGGAAGCAGACCTGATCCCATCCGGCGCCGTGTTTTTCGACGACGTCGAGGATCCCGGAGCCTGTCGACGTGCCGCATTCGCGGCGGAAGGAGGCGGTCTGATCGTGTTGACCATTCACGCTTCCTCGGTGGGAGGCGTAGTCTTGTTTGCGTCGGACAGGCGCATCGATTCCGCACGGCATTGGCGTGCCGTGGCGCCGGACGCGTTCGCACACTGGGTTGACGCTTTTGACTTCGTGTATTTCGGGGAGCCGATATGAGGTCGCTTCGTCAGTGGCACTCGGTCCGTCGCATTGTCCGTGCCACTGGCTTCGTCAAATGAGGGATTCGACCGCGAGCAACTTGACCGGCAACAACGGCTGGCGGATCTCACGGGTACGAAATTGGCATAATCACGGCTCGCTGCACGAGCGCGACAGTAACTACGCGCGAGCGGCCCCTAAGTATTCGGTGACGGAGAAGGAGGCGATTCGCCACCGCGATCCACGCCCCGACGCATTTCCCCCAGCCATAACCGCACTACCCATGTTGACCACTTCCGTGATTGAAGCATCGTTGAAACACATCCTCGAGCGCCCGGGCGACTTCGCCGGATGGCTCTACTTGCCGCCCATGCCGTGGACGCTCGATACCGAAGGCGTGTTCTCCGAAGACACCACGGATGCGGACGACGATGCTGTACCTGCTATCGCGAATCAACCCGGCTGGCGGATCACCTTGGACAGCGCGACGATCGAGGACATCGTGATCAATGCCCACGATCAGGTTGACGAACCGAGCGTTGGGCAATTGCTCGACGCGTTCGTTTTCTATGTCGAAAACGATGCGTTCATCCTGTTCTGACGACATGGTCTGCAACGAGTCGCCATGAAATCCTGGCATGACGTGCTGATTGCAGCCGGCCCGCCCGTACGATTTCTCGAGCAGCATGCATTTTTTGGTGCCGCCTATCGTGGCGACCCGGTGGCACATAACGTTGTCCGGGATGCGGCGATCGCACGTCACTTCGCGACCGATGATTCGTTCAACGACTTCGATCATTCTGAATTCTCGGCGCGGACCGGGCTTCCATTCGAAAACGGTGTCGACGATCTGGACGAATACCTTGCAGGCTTGCTGCTCGACGACAGGGTCGGGCCCAGGCAGTTCATGTGTTACATCAACGCCCCGATAAAAGGCGTGGTCGTCAGTGTCGATTCGCCGGTGAAAACGGCGCATGCGGTAGACGTTGTGAAGAAGCGGTTTGGTTGCCACCGATTTCAGGTGGGTTACGAGTAGCGTATCGAGCCGAGTGCAATGCGCCGAACGTCGCTCGGTCAACGTAATCCGTCCGTTTGAGTAAGCAGCGAAGGGCATCGAATGCGAACAACGAAAGTGATCGAGGAAACCTACATCGGTAACCGTTCGCACGTGACGGAAGCGCAATGCGACAGTGTTGCGCAAGCCATCTCGGCAGTCGACAGGTTGAACGGTCGCGATCGCTCGACTGTCGCATTCGAGACGAGCGATGGAGTGGTAATGACGATTGGCGGCGGTAACGACGGCCGGTATGTCGTCTTTATCGCATCGAGCCTCGATGCCGAGTTGCTGAGCCTGACGACACCCGAGGCACCGATGGAAGAGTCGATCGAACTCGTTGCCGGCGGCCAGCGCGGCAGTTACCCAGCACAGGAATGCGTGGATCGCATGACGGCTGCGAAAGCGGTCGCCTATTTCGTATCGTCCGGTCAGGCCGATCCACACCTATGCTGGCAAGCTGGTTAGTGTGCGACAGGTCAGGAGGAGCATGACGAACATGACAGACGATCTGGCTGGGCTGCGTGCCCGTCAGGAAGCCATTTGTGCGCGATACAACCTGCCGGTTGTCGAACCTGAAGACATGGTTGCCGTCGCCATGTCGACGCTCGGGAAAGCGCCTGTCTATGGCACGCGCATCACGCTGTCCGAAGGTCAGAACGTAAGCTGGTTTTTTCATTGCGGCGAATACTCGGATGCCGACGATTTTTATCAGCCACTGCATGCCACGCATCTGTCTGCATTCCTGCCGCTGGTCTTGCCTTATCTGATGCTGCCGGCCGGCGCACGTTTCATCATCGATGACACCGGCTACGAGGACATCTGGATGGATCCGCTCGACAGCGAGGCGTCGCGGTGAGTGCGCGGCAAACCTTCCGCAAGGCGTTGATACTGCTGGATCGTGGCATGACGGATCGTGGCGAAGCCGCGCTGTGTCTCGCGCTGGCCGAGGCAGAGCAGGAAGGGGATCGCGTGGCGCTCGCACAGTCGCTCGTCGCACTCGGGGATCTGATGTGTGAAACGTCACGTGGCGTATCGGCACGACCTCTCCTGGAGCGGGCGCTTGCAGCAGCAAGCGATACCGATGCCGGCGCGCTGGCGTTCGAGCGTGACAAGGCAGAGCAATTGCTGGCACGTATCGAGTGCGAACGTATCGGATTGCATATTCGTGGGCCGGAAGATTTCAAGAATAGAACCTTCAAGCTGGCCGAATTCATTGCCGTTGTCCGTGCGAAGGCTGAACGGCGGGAGGGTTACGATCCCGCGTGGCTATACGATGTCTACGGTGAGGACGGCGACGCGCAACTGCGTCCACACCAGACGATTTACATCGGCGATACGGTACAGGTCGACGACGAGGAGCGCGAGATCTACCCTGAAAAGGTCGCCGAGCAGGGTTACGTATTCCAGTACTCGTGCGAGCACTTTCAGGACGTCGTCGATCTGGCCTATCGTCAGAAACCGGACGCATCGATCGAGGATGTCGTCCGCTGCCTCAACCATTTCGATCGCTACGACGACTTCCTCGATCTGGGGCCGTATGGCGAGCAGTCGCAAGCGTGACTGAACAAGATGCGACAATAAAAAAGGACCGCTCGGCGGTCCTTTTTCATCGTAAAGCGTTGCCCGGGCAACGCCCACCCCTCAAGGCAACGAAATCGTCAAATTCGCCGACTCCGGCCCGACCTTGATCACTTGCGAATAAGGCGCCAGCGCCTGCAGCGTCTTGTCCTTCAGGTACGTGTTGAGCCCGAGATACCCGAGCAGCGCCACGAGCGCAAAAACCGCCCCAATCGCCCAAACCGGCACCTCACGCTTCAACCGATGCGCGATCTGATCCGGCAGCGGCCAATGCGGCGCGAACGGCGCCCGCTTGCCCTTCATGTGCGCAATCTCGTCCCCCAGCCGCGCGGTGAGGTAAGCCAGCTTCTCCGGCCCTTCCAGCAGATACTTCCCCTGGAACCCGAGCAGCAGGCACATGTGAAACACCTCGAGCGACTGCAGCCGCGCCGCGCCCTGCGCACGACATTCCTCGAGATACTGGAAGAACTTCTCGCCCGCGAGCTGCTCGCCGAACAGCACGAGCTGTAGCGGCCGGCGTTCCCAGTCCGTGCGGATCTTGAACTGCGACGACAGCACCATCTCGTCGATCGCCGCGCAGAACGCGAACTTCGCGCCGTACACGTCTTCAGCCGCGATATTCAGCTTCTTCGCACCGCGCTCGAAATCCGACAGGAATTCCTGGATCCGCGTGCTGAACTCGCCCGCGCTCTCCGGTTCCCGCCCGTTCTTGAGCAGGAACAGCATGAAGAACCCGTCGTACAGCAGGTCGAGCAGCGAACGGGCCTGGAACGAGGCGTCGGTCGACGCGGGCGTATGCAGCGGTGCCGGCGCGTTGTCGCCGAACAGGGAAGGCGCGTAGCTCATGATGTGACCGCGATCAGTTCGAATTTCAGGTCATTGATGCCAGTCGGCGCGTAGATCATCGCGGACTGGGCCTGCAGCATGCGCTCGTACAGCGCACCACGCGAATCGAGCGCGAAGTAGCAGGCGCCCGGGCGCACCGGAATCGCGGGCGGCACCTGCGGCGTGTACGAGAGCCGCACGCCGGGCATGGCCGACAGCACGAGCTTGTCGACGTCGTCGGGGGCACCGACCTTGAAACGGGCCGGCACCGCATCGACGAGCTCGACGCTCGGCATGTCCGCGGACACCGCCAGGTAGAACTCGGTCTTGTCGTCGATCTTGCCGGAATCGAGGCGGCCGAGGTGGAACGACGGGCGCACCTCATCGAGCGTGATCGCGAAGTAGCGCGTCGAGATCACGGTGTCGAGCAGCTCGCGCAGCATCAGGTCGAGACGCGCGAAGCTCGGGCCCGGATCGTCGTGGCGGTACACCGGCAGGTCGGCGAGCGTGTAGCCCTTCGAGAACGTCATCAGCTGGCCCGCGAGGCGCAGCAGTTCCTGGAACAGCCGCTCCGGGTGCAGTGCCGAGTGCTGATGCAGGTGCGCGAGCGTCGCGAACGCGGCGTTTGCGGTGTGCAGCAGCCAGAACGACGCGATGTCGCCCGAGCGGAACTCGATGATGTTCTTCGACGGTTCGCGGTGGAAGCCGTACAGCGCGTTCACCTTCGCCTGCAGTGCGTCGACGAGCTGGCGCAGCCGCTGGTGGAGGATCGGCGACGCGTCGATCGCGAGGCACGGTGGCACGAAGCTGTCGTCGATCTCGAAACCCGACGTCGCGGTGCGGCGCACACGCACGAGCGGCACCGACAGCAGCTGGTCGCGCGGTTCGCTGTGCGCGATCAGCTTGACCTGCGTCTTCAGGAACGTGATGTCGGCTTCGGCCGCGTCGGTGAAGTTGTCGCCGACGCTGGTCTGCTCGCTGACGAAACGCGTCATGAAGCCGGCGGCCGGATCGTCGCTGTAGTTGGTGCCGTTCTCGCGCAGCGGGTGCAGCGCGAGATAGAACACGAATTCGTTGATGCCGTCAGGCAGCGTGTCGAGCGCGATCGGCGGCGGCAGGTCGTCGGCCTGCGGCGCGGCATACAGCGCGCCGTCCGGGAACACGAGCGCAAGCTCGGCCACCCGCAACACGTTGCTGCCGAGCGCATCGCGGTCGATACGCACCGACCGCACGCCCCAGTTGTACGGCTGGATCGCCTGGATCGATTCGAACAGGCGCGCTTCGTGGTACGCGTCCTGTCGCTGAAAGTGTTGAGGCCGGAGGAACAGCCCTTCCCCCCACAGCACCTTGGCCGAATAACTCATGTCAAATCCGGTTAATGTCGCGTTGCGATGTAATCGATTTGTTCGTGCCCGAATTAAATCGCCAATTGTTAACTCTTGTTAATTGACATTCGTGCGTCATTGTTTAACCGCAGGAGACCGAAGAAAGCAAATTCAGCGGTTGCGAAGGCGCACCCTGTTGCGGTGCGATGACAGTGCCGTCGGTGACCGTCATCGCGCAATTATGCAGGCCGATGATTATGCCGGATTTCTCCGACTTCACCGGATCGAACGTCAGTTTCCATCGTTGTAGTGCGGGATCGCGGAACAGCGCGACGATGCCGAAAGCCTGCGCTTCGCGCGAAACCTTCTCGGTCGCCGTATAGCGCTGGCCCGGAATCAGCGTGATTTCACGCACGTTCAGCAGGTCGGCACCCAGCGCGGCCTTTTCCTTGGTCGGATCCGTAAAGGCATCGAACGGCGCCTGCTGGAACGATGTCGGGTCCTTCAGCGTATAGAGCCGCACGACGAGCGCGAGCGGCTTGTTGTCGGTCGCGGCGTTCAGGTTCGGCGCCGCGGCGAGCGTGATGCCGAGGTTGCGCGGCGGCTTCTGCGCGTCGGGCACCTCGGGCTTGCCGATCCCGGCCGCGGACATCACGGCGCTCGCGGCCGAGCCGAGCAGCGGGGCGGCCGCGCATCCGGCCAGAAGGGCGCAGGCAACCAGTGGCAGCGCGTAGCGAATCATCAACGATCTCATCGGTTTTCCGGCGGGCTGCCTTTTATCCCTGTCAAATCTGCCGGGTATTTCCGCGTTCGCTGCGTATCCCCGACATTGCACCGTTCAACTATTAAGCACGCCCGCATCATGGCAGGCGTCCGGAAATTTTTTCCGCCATCCGGGCGGCACGTCGCGAAACCAGTAAAACTTGCCCATTCCGGCCGAAAGAAAAATCGCTGCGAGCCCGCTGCGAGAGGCCATTGGAGGGGGTAGCGCCCGGTTTTAAAAGGAATTACTCTTCACACGACGATTGAATTATGAAAAATTGATCGGTACTATACCCGCGCGCTTCTTGCAAAGCAAAAGAACCAGATTCTCAACGATTTAAAACTCACGCGCCGGTGGATATAACGATGAAAGACCGTCTCTTCGCAAAACTGTCTGGGGTAGTAGTGGCTTGCGGCGTGATCGCCGGTTGTGCGAGCCAGCCTCCCGCACCGCCGACTGCCGAGGTGTTCAACAAGTCGCTGGCGGATGCGGACGCAGTTGCGAAGGCGGGGGACCAGGACAAGGCGCTCGGCCTGTATCAGCAGCTCGCGAAGTCGGATCCGACGCGCGAAGAGCCGTGGTCGCGCATCGCGCAAATCCAGTTCGCCCAGAACCACTACGGCCAGGCAATCGTTGCCGCGCAGGAAGCCCTGCAGCGCGACGCGACCGACCGTCAGGCGAAGAGCGTGCTGGCCGTGGCCGGCCTGCGGATCGCGACGCAGTCGCTCGGCGAACTGCGCCAGGATTCGTCGCTCGCGGGTGACGCGAAGTCGGATGCGCAGGCGCTCGCGAAGCAGCTGCGCGATACGCTGGGCGAATCGGCGCTGTTCCCGCCGGAGACGACGACCCGCGCCACGGGCCGAGGCAAGAAGGGTCGTACGGTCGTCCATACGAAGAAGGCCCAGACGCAGACCGCCGAATCGAACGTCGCGCCGCCGCCGACCAACACGTCGTCGGGCGGCGGGGCGAAGGGCGGTGACCCGTTCGGCGCACTGCGCAACTGACCGCAACACTGACGCGATAACCACAACTAACCTGGGAGCCGTCGAGATGGCCAAGAAAGAAAGCATTCAGAAAAGCTTGCAGAAAATACGGCCGCCGCGCGTCCAACTGACCTACGAGGTCGAGAAGGGCGATGCGATCGAGGTGAAGGAACTGCCGTTCGTCGTCGGGGTCGTCGGCGATCTGGCGGGCCAGTCCGAAATCGAGCAGCCGAAGCTGCGCGACCGTAAATTCGTCAACATCGATCGCGACAATTTCGACGATGTGATGAAGGCGATCGAGCCGCGTGCCGCGTTCCAGGTGGAAAACCGCCTGAGCCCGGAAGGCGGCAAGTTCGCGGTCGACCTGAAGTTCCGTTCGCTGTCGGATTTCAGCCCGGACGAAGTCGTCGAACAGGTCGAGCCGCTGCGCCGCCTGCTCGAGGCGCGCTCGAAGCTCGCCGACCTGCGCAACAAGCTTGCCGGCAACGACAAGCTCGAGGATCTGCTGTCCGAAGTGCTGAAGAACACGCAGCAGCTGCAGGAGCTCGCGAAGGGCACGGGCGGCGACAAAGACGGCGAATGACGACGGAGTGTTGAGATGAACCAGCAAACGGCTGCGGCCCAAGCGAGCGGCGCGGACTACGCCGCCGGGACTTCGCTGCTCGACGACATCGTCGAGAAGAGCAAGGTCGCGAAATCCGATTCCGAGCATGCGCGTGCGAAGGACCTGATCGGCGAACTCGTGCACCAGGTGCTCGACGGCACGGTGATCGTGTCGGACAACCTGTCGGCCACGATCGACGCGCGCGTCGCGGAACTGGACCGCCTGATTTCCACGCAGCTTTCCGCAGTGATGCACGCGCCGGAGTTCCAGCGCCTCGAAAGCACGTGGCGCGGGATGGACTACCTGGTCAAGGAAAGCAACACGGGCCAGACGATCAAGATCAAGGCGCTGCACGCACCGAAGCGCGACCTCGTGCGCGACTTCAAGGGCGCGAGCGAGTTCGACCAGAGCGCGCTGTTCAAGAAGGTCTACGAAGAAGAATTCGGCACGTTCGGCGGTTCGCCGTTCGGTGCGCTGATCGGCGATTACGAGATCTCGCGCCAGCCGGAAGACATGTACTTCATCGAGCAGATGTCGCAC
The DNA here is from genome assembly GCF_017104605.1 of Burkholderia sp. Ac-20384. Taxonomy (NCBI): domain Bacteria; kingdom Pseudomonadati; phylum Pseudomonadota; class Betaproteobacteria; order Burkholderiales; family Burkholderiaceae; genus Burkholderia; species Burkholderia sp. Ac-20384. The sequence goes on from NZ_JAAGPE010000097.1 coordinate 11,568, forward strand.
GTCGCCGCGGCCGCGCATGCGCCGTTCATCGCGTCGGCATCGCCCGAGCTGCTCGGCCTCGAGTCGTTCTCCGACCTCGGCAAGCCGCGCGACCTCGGCAAGGTGTTCGATACGGTCGAATATGCGAAGTGGAAGTCGTTCCGCGACGCCGAAGATTCGCGCTACGTCGGCCTGACGCTGCCGCGCTTCCTCGGCCGCCTGCCGTTCAATCCGAAGGACGGCCAGACCGCGGAGAACTTCAACTTCGTCGAGGACGTCGACGGCACCGACCACGACAAGTACCTGTGGTGCAACGCCGCGTGGGCGTTCGCTGCGCGCCTGACGGCCGCATTCGACGACTTCGGCTGGTGCGCGGCGATCCGCGGCGTCGAAGGCGGCGGCCTCGTCGAGGACCTGCCGACCCACACGTTCAAGACTGACGACGGTGAAGTCGCGCTGAAGTGCCCGACCGAAATCGCGATCACCGATCGCCGCGAGAAGGAGCTGAGCGACCTCGGCTTCATCCCGCTCGTCCATTGCAAGAACTCAGATTACGCCGCGTTCTTCGCTGCGCAGTCGGTGCAGAAACCCAAGAAATACAGCACCGACAGCGCGAATGCGAACGCCGTCCTGTCCGCCCAGCTTCAGTACATCTTCTCGGTATCGCGCGTTGCGCACTACCTGAAGGCGATGATGCGGGACAAGATCGGCAGCTTCGCATCGGCGCAGAACGTGGAGACTTTCCTCAACCGGTGGATTTCGCAGTACGTCCTGCTCGACGATAACGCCTCGCAGGAACAGAAAGCGCAATTTCCGCTGCGCGAGGCATCCATACAAGTGTCAGAGATTCCGGGCAAGCCGGGCTCGTATCGTTCGGTCGCGTTCCTGCGCCCGCACTTTCAGCTCGACGAACTCTCGATTTCTCTGCGACTTGTCGCTGATCTGCCCAAACCGGCAAATTCATAAGCGAGTAAATCGCCCGGGCGGGCCGCCTGGGTAGGACGTTAAAACCACCTCTTTGGGGAGTCGAAGGGCCATGTTACATATGCACTTGCAGTTTGGTAGTCCCGCGGTGAAGGGCGAATCCGCGGACAAGGACCACCAGGGCTGGATCGAGCTGAAATCGTGGGATCACTCGATCGTTCAACCGCGTTCGGCAACCGCATCGACCGCAGGCGGTCACACGATGACGCGTTGCGAACACGGCGACATGATTTTCACGAAGGAAATCGATTCGTCGAGCCCGCTGCTGTACCAACACGCTTCGGGCGGCACCACGTTCGACGAGGTGACGGTCCATTTCTCGCGCGCTGACGGTGAAGGCAAGCGCGTGCAGTATCTGGAAGTCAAGCTCAAGTACGTGATCATCTCGAGCATCGCCCCGAGCGTTCGCGAAGAAGGTCTGCCGCTCGAGACATTCTCGCTGAAGTACGCAGCTGTGCAGTGGAAGCAAACCCAGCAGAAGATCGGCGGCAACCAGGGCGGCAACACGCAAGGCGCCTGGAGTCTGACGAAGAACGACAAGACCTACGCGGTCTAAAGTCGGTTGCGGCAACGGGGCGCGTGGCGTCCCCGTTGCCGTTTTCGCTGTGAATCCCGGCCGATGAAACGATTCGAACCCAGTTTTCTCGACAAGCTGTTCGACGACGAACCGCACCTGCCGGCCTCGGCAGCGATGCGGCAATTGTCGCTGGACGAGCTCAAGAACACGGTCGCCCGCGACGTCGAGGCGATTCTCAACACCCGTATCGCCCACACCGAGAACGAACTGGCCACGCTGCCGGAGTGCCAGAAGTCGGTGCTGACCTACGGGCTGAACGATTTTGCGGGGCTGAGCCTGGCGAGTCACTATGACCGCGCGTTCATCTGCAAGTCGATCCAGCAGGCCATCGCACGGCACGAGCCGCGCCTGCAGCAGGTGCAGGTGACGTTCGAGCTGAACGAGCAGGCCACCAACGCGCTTTACTTCGCGATTCAGGCGCTGCTCGTCGTGCACCCGGCCGAAGAGCCGGTGAGTTTCGACGCGATGCTGCAGCCTTCGACGCTGCAGTATTCGGTCACGCGCGCACGCGCCGCAAGAATGCAGTAAATCATGCCGCCGAGCGGGCCGGACCGCCCGGTGGTGGATCAGGGTCCGGCAGGAAATATTGAGGTTCGGGGTCGTCGATGGAAGAATTGCTGCCGTATTACGAGCGCGAATTATCGTTTTTGCGGCGCTATTCGCGAGATTTCGCCGAACGCTATCCGAAGATCGCGGCGCGGCTCGCGTTGTCCGGCGAGCATTGCGAGGATCCGCACGTCGAGCGGATGATCGAGTCGTTTGCGCTGCTCGGCGCGCGCATCAACAAGAAGCTCGACGACGATTACCCGGAATTCACCGAAGCGCTGCTGGAAGTGCTGTATCCGCACTACCTGCGGCCGTTCCCGTCGTGCTCGATCGCGCAGTTCACGCCGGCGTCGCCCGGCCAGCAGACCGAGCCGGTCGTGATCAATCGCGGCACCGAGCTGAAGAGCCGCCCGATCCGCGGCGTGCAGTGCCGGTTCCGCACCGCCTATGACGTGACGCTCGCGCCGATCCGCATCTCGGAGGCGCGCTATACGCCGGTTGCGCTCGCGCCGAGCGCGACGGTGCTGCCGTCCAATGCGACGGGCGTGATCTCGATCACGTTCGAATCGCTCGCCGCGCAGCTCGATCTCGGCGCGCTGAAGCTGCCGACGCTGCGCGCGCACCTGCACGGCGAGCAGTCGTTCGTCGCCGCGCTGACCGACTGCCTGTTCGTCAACGTGCTCGGCGCGTACGTCGAGCCCGAACGTAACGGCCGCTGGACCGCGCTGCGCAAGCTGCCGATCGCGCACGCCGGCTTCGACGAGGAAGACGCGCTGATCGACTACCCGGCGAAATCGCATCCCGCGTATCGCCTGCTCACCGAATACTTCGCGTTCCCCGACAAGTTCGATTTCGTCGACTTCGACATCGCGGCGATCGCGCGCGCGACGGGCCGCTGCCAGCGCGCGACGCTGCATCTCGTGCTGCAGGACGTGCGCAGCGATTCGCACGTCGCGCGGCTGCTCGAACTGCTGACGGCGAGCCACTTCCGGCTGTTCTGCACGCCGATCGTCAACCTGTTCCGCCAGCACGGCGAGCCGATCCGCATCACGCACCGCGCGGTGTCCTACCCGGTGATCGCGGAGGCGCGGCGCGCGTTCGCGTACGAGGTGTATTCGATCGATTCGGTGAAGCTCGTCAGGCAGCAGGCGCACGAGGAATCGGTGATCGAGTTCCGGCCGTTCTATTCGCTGCATCACGGCGAATCGGCGCGGATCGGCCATTACTGGTTCGCGCGCCGCAACGACTGGGTCGCGCAGAAGAGCCCCGGTTATGAAACCGAGATCTCGATCGTCGACATCGATTTCGAGCCGACGTCGCCGCAGACCGACACGCTGAGCCTCGACCTCACCTGCACGAACCGCGACCTGCCGGCGATGCTCGCATTCGGGCTCGAAGGCGGCGACCTGTTCCAGGAAGGCGGCGCGCAGACGAGCGGCATTTCGCTGCTGCGCCGCCCGACGCAGAGCGTGCGCTTCGAGCGCGGCCGCGCCGCGCACTGGCGGCTCGTGTCGCACCTCGCGCTCAATCACGTGTCGCTGGTCGCGCACGGCCTCGCGCCGCTGAAGGAAATGCTGACGCTGTATGACCTGCGGCGCACGGCGGTGTCGATGCGCCAGATCGACGGCCTCGCCGGCGTCGAGCAGCGCGGCGCCGTGCAGTGGCTGCCCGGCAAGCCGTTCGCGACCTTCGTGCGCGGCATCGAGATCCGCCTGACGATCGACGAGGAACACTTCGTCGGCGCGAGCCTCGCGTCGTTCATACGCGTGCTCGACAGCTTCTTCGGGCTGTACGTCCACCTCAACAGTTTCGTTCAACTAGTCGTCGTGTCGAAGCGCACCGGCGAGGAGATCATCCGATGCAAGCCCCGCACCGGCGAATCGATCCTGGCGTAGTCGACGCGCTGCTCGACGAACCGCACCGCTTCGAGTTCTTCCAGGCCGTGCGCGTGCTCGAAGGGCTGTTCGCGCGGCAGGCGTCAGACGCGCCCGGCGCGTGGCGGCAGGGCGACGTGGTCGCGCAGCGGATCGAATTCCGCAACACGCTGTCGCTCGGCTTTCCGCCGAGCGAGATCGAAGGCGCGCGCTCGTTCGACGACGACGGCACCCAGCTCAAGACGGGCGAGGCGCGCGGCGCCGCGCTCGCGGCCGGCGAGCTCGGCCACGTCGAGCTGACGCCCGCGTTCTTCGGGCTGCTGGGCGGGCAGGGCGCGCTGCCGCTGCATTACACCGAGCAGATCGTCGCGCGCGAGCACCTGAAGCGCGACCATGCGGCGCGCGCATTCTTCGATGTGTTCTCGAACCGCGCGACCGCGCTGTTCTATGCCGCGTGGAAGAAGTACCGGCTGCCGTTCCATTACGAGCTCGATCGCGACGAGCGCTATCTGCCGCTGCTGCTCGCGATCGCGGGCGTGCCGAGCGACGAGGTGCGCGACAGTCTCGCGGCCGGCGTGGGCGGCGTGCTCGACGAGGCCGTCGCCGGCTATGCGCTCGCCGCGCGGCACCGGCCGATGTCGGCCGCGTACCTGCAGCGCACGCTGTCCGACTATTTCCGCGTGCCGGTGAAGATCGACCAGTTCGTCGGCAAGTGGTACGACGTGCCGCCCGACCAGCTGAGCGTGCTCGGCGAAGTCAACGCGGTGCTCGGCGCGACGGCGCTCGTCGGCGAACGCGTGTGGCAGCGCGACATGCGCGCGCGGATCGTCGTCGGCCCGCTGTCCAAGCGCGACTACGAGGCGTTCCTGCCCGGCGGCGCGCACGCTATCGCGCTGGAGCGGATGCTGACGCTGCTCGCCGGCGTCACGCTCGAATACGAGGTGAAGCTCGTGCTCAAGCGCACCGAGGTTGGCGCCAGCGTGCTCGGCGCGGGCTCGCGGCTCGGCTGGGACGCGTTCCTCTGCACACGCGACGCGATCGAGGATCGCTCCGACGCCCGCTACGAGCTGCACGTGATTCACTGATTCCGAACGACAACAAACACGCAATCGAACCTGAGATCGACGCCATGAGCACGCCTCTGAAGACCCTGATCACGAAACTGAACCCGCTGTGCCGCCACGCGACCGAGCGTGCGGCAAGCGCGTGCCTGGCGCGCGGCCATTACGAGGTCGATCTGGAGCACCTGTTCCTCGCGTTGCTCGAGGAAGCGACGGGCGACCTGCCGCTTGCGCTGCGTGCGAGCCGCGTCGATCCGCACGCGCTGCACGCCGATCTCGAGCGCGAACTGACGCGCCTGAAGACGGGCAACACGCGCACGCCGGTGTTCTCCGTGCACCTGATCGCACTGTTCGAGCAGGCATGGCTGATCGCGTCGCTCGACTCGCAGCTCGGCCGCATCCGTTCGGGGCACCTGCTGCTCGCGCTGCTGACCGCGTCCGATCTCGCGCAATTCGCGCAACGGATGTCGTCGCAGTTCGCGGAAATGAACGTGACGGACCTGAAGCACAAGTTCGACGAGATCATGGCCGGCTCGAGCGAAGCCGAGCCGCGTCAGGCGGACGACGAGGGTAGCGACGTCGCGCCGGCTGTCGACGGCATGGCACCCGCGGCCGGCCCGTCGAAGACGCCCGCGCTCGACACGTACACGACCAACCTCACGCAGCGCGCACGCGACGGCAAGATCGACCCGGTGATCGGCCGTGAAGCGGAGATTCGCCAGGCGATCGACATCCTGATGCGCCGCCGCCAGAACAACCCGATCATGACCGGCGAGGCCGGTGTCGGCAAAACCGCGGTCGTCGAGGGCCTCGCGCTGCGCATCGCGGCCGACGACGTGCCGCCGCCGTTGCGCGGCGTCGCGCTGCACGTGCTCGACATGGGGCTGCTGCAGGCCGGCGCGAGCGTGAAGGGCGAGTTCGAGAACCGCCTGAAGAGCGTGATCGACGAGGTCAAGAAGAGCGCGCATCCGATCATCCTGTTCATCGACGAGGCGCACACGATCATCGGCGCGGGCGGCCAGGCCGGCCAGAACGACGCGGCGAACCTGCTGAAGCCGGCGCTCGCGCGCGGCGAGCTGCGCACGATCGCGGCGACGACGTGGAGCGAATACAAGAAGTACTTCGAGAAGGACGCGGCGCTTGCACGGCGTTTCCAGGTCGTGAAGGTCGAGGAGCCGAGCGAGCCGCTCGCGGCCGCGATGCTGCGCGGGATGTCCGGCCTGATGGAGAAGCACTTCAACGTGCGGATTCTCGACGACGCGATCACCGAGGCCGTGCGCCTGTCGCACCGCTACATCAGCGGCCGCCAGCTGCCGGACAAGGCGATCAGCGTGCTCGACACCGCGTGCGCGAAGGTCGCGCTCGCGCACAGCGCGACGCCCGCGGCGATCGACGACACGAAGAAGCGCATCGAGCGGATCGACGCGGAAATCGCGTCGCTGGAGCGCGAGGCGGCCGGCGGCGCGTCGCACGACGAGCGGCTCGGCGAACTGCGCGGTGCGCGCGACACGGCGCTCGAACAACTGGCGAAGGACGAAGCGCGCTATGAAGCCGAGCGCGTGATCGTCGCCGAGATCACCGAACTGCGCGAAGCGCTCGACAAGGCACGCGGCCCGTCGGAAGACGGCCAGCCGGTCGACGTGCAGGCCACCCGCGACAAGCTCGCGGAACGCGTCGCGGCGCTGCACGCGCTGCAGGGCGGCGAGCCGATGGTGCCGCTGCAGGTCGACGGCCATGTGGTTGCCGAGATCGTTGCCGCGTGGACGGGCATTCCGCTCGGCCGGATGGTGAAGGACGAGATCGACACCGTGCTGAACCTGCAGCCGCTGCTCGCCGCGCGCGTGATCGGCCAGGACCACGCGCTGGAAGCGATCGCGCAGCGCGTGCGCACCGCGACCGCGAGCCTCGAGGATCCGAACAAGCCGCGCGGCGTGTTCATGTTCGTCGGGCCGTCGGGCGTCGGCAAGACCGAGACGGCGCTTGCGCTGGCTGACATCCTGTACGGCGGCGAGCGCAAGATGGTCACGATCAACATGAGCGAGTACCAGGAAGCGCACAGCGTGTCGGGCCTGAAGGGTTCGCCGCCGGGCTACGTCGGTTACGGCGAAGGCGGTGTGCTGACCGAGGCCGTGCGCCGCAACCCGTATTCCGTCGTGCTGCTCGACGAGGTCGAGAAGGCGCACCCGGACGTGCTCGAGATGTTCTTCCAGGTGTTCGACAAGGGCGCGATGGACGATGCGGAAGGGCGCGAGATCGACTTCCGCAACACGCTGATCATCCTGACGTCGAACGTCGGTTCCACCGCGGTGATGCAGGCGTGCCTGAACAAGCCGGTCGAGGAACTGCCCGATCCGGACGCGCTCGCCGAGACGCTGCGCCCGCAGCTGTACAAGACCTTCAAGCCCGCCTTCCTCGGGCGGATGAAGGTCGTGCCGTACTACCCGATCTCCGACGACGTGCTGGCCGAGATCATCGAGCTGAAGCTCGAGCGGATCCGCCGCCGGATCGAGACGAACCACAAGGCGGCGTTCGAATGGGACGAGTCGCTCGTCGAGGCGGTGCTCGCGCGCTGCACCGAGGTCGATTCGGGCGCCCGCAACGTCGACCACATCCTGAACGGCACGCTGCTGCCGGAGATCGCGGGCCACGTGCTCGGCCGGATCGCCGACGGCGAGGCCATCGCGCGCATCGCGGTGCGCGCGGACGAGGCCGGCGAATTCACGTACACCGTCGAATGAGCGCGGCCGTGCAACACAAGCATTTGATGAACTGACCGAACCATGCCGATCAATCTCCCCGAGTTGCTGACGCCGATCAGCGATGCGTCGCCCAGCGGCGACGACCTGCTGTTTTCGAACGAATTCGACGCGATCCAGGACGCGCGGCGTTACGACGATCCGACGCTCGACCAGGGCGAGTGGGTGACCGAGATCAAGGAGGCCGACTGGGGCTTCGTGGTCGACCATGCGGGCGAGCTGTTGCGCACGCGCACGAAGGACCTGCGGCTCGCCGTGTGGCTGACCGAGGCGCTCGCGCTGGAGGACGGCATCACCGGCCTGACCGAAGGCTATGCGCTGCTCGAGGGCCTGTGCCGCGACTTCTGGGACACCGTGCACCCGCTGCCCGAAGACGACGACACCGAGCACCGGCTCGGCAACGTCGCGTGGCTGTCCGGCCGCACGGCCGAGCTGCTGCGCGCGGTGCCGATGACGGACGGTGCGTCGAACGCGTTCAGCACGCTCGACTGGGAAGTGGCGCAGCACGTTGCACAGGCGATCAAGCGCGACCCCGAACACGCGGAAGACATCGCACGCGGCAAGCCGTCGATCGAGCAGATCGATTCGTCGCGGCGCGTGACGTCGATCGCGTTCTACACCGCGTTGCTCGCGAACCTGAAGGCGTTCGAGTTCGCGCTCGATGCGTTCGAGGAACGGCTCGTCGAGCGCGCGGGCGATTCGGCGCCGAGCTTCCGGCAGGCGCGCGACGCGTTCGAGACCGTGTACCGGCTCGCCGAGCGCTTTGCGCGCGAGCAGGGTTATACGGGCAGCGCACCGCACACGCAGTCGACACCGCAGGCGCAGCCCGAGCGCATCGAGCCGGTGTTCGGCAACCCGATCCACACGGAGGAGACTCACGTGCAGCCGCAGTCCGTTCCGCGCGCCCCGGTGACGCAGATGATCGCCGGCATCCAGAACCGTGCGCAAGCCGTCGACCAGTTGCGCGCGGTCGCCCGCTATTTCCGCCAGACCGAGCCGCACAGCCCGGTCGCGTATCTCGCCGACAAGGCCGCCGAATGGGCCGACATGCCGCTGCACAAGTGGCTCGAGAGCGTCGTGAAGGACGACGGCTCGCTGTCGCATATTCGCGAGCTGCTGGGCGTGAGGCCGGACGAGCAGTCGTAAACGCAAAACGGGCGGCGCATCGCTGCAGCCGCCCGTTTTTGCCTGCCGCGCCGCTCCGGGAGGAGCGGCGGCAGGCGTTCTTTACTGCCCCACCCGGAACTCGATCCGCCGATTCCTCGCCCGCCCATCCGCCGTATCGTTCGGCGCGATCGGCTGATCCGGCCCGACGCCCGTCGTCGTCATCTGCTGCGGCAGAATGCTCTTCGTGATCAGGTAGCCCTTCACCGCATCCGCGCGCGCCTGGCTCAGCGCGATGTTCGACGTACGGTTCCCCGAGTTGTCGGTGTGGCCGATGATGTCGACCGTGCGGTTCTGCATCTTCGCGAGCGCGGCCGCCATCTGGTCGAGGATCAGCTTGCCCTGCGGCGTGAGCGTCGCGCTGCCGGTCTCGAACTCGATCGTCCGGTTCGCGAGCGTCTGGTCGAGCACGCCCTGTTCGGACGCCGACACGCGCAGCCCGTTCTTGATCGTATACGTCGGGTTCAGCGTGTTCGCCATGTCGCTCGCGAGCTGCTGGCGTTGCGCTTCGTTGTGCACCTCGCCCTTCATCTCGATCTGCGTGCCGTTGATCTTCAACTGCCCCTTGCTGATCTGCTTGAGCTGCGCGCCGAGCAGCTTCTGCACGTTCGCGCTCCAGTTCGGCGGCGTTGCGACGTCACCCACCTCGATCTGGTCGACGACGTTCGTCGCGCCGTAGGTATCGCGCAGCTTCTGCAGCACGGCGGCCTTGGTCGCCTCGTCAGGCACCTTGCCGCCGACGACCACCTGGCCAGGCGTCGCGGTTGCGGGCGGCGGCGTGAGGGTGTTCGCGGTGCCGGCCGTGCCGTGCACGACGGCGCCGGAGGCCGTCCCCGGTGCGGCGCCGGTGTTCGCGGACAGCGCGGTCGTCGCGACCGTGCCGTTGCCGACCGGCGTGACGGTCGCGCCCGTGTTCTGCGCGAAGGCCGCGCCGCTGGCGAAGAGCCCGGCAGCGAGGAGGGCGGCGACGGCGGGCGAGAAGGCGGCCGAAAAGCGCGCGCGCCGGACCTGAATCGTGCGATGCATCCCGTCAGCCTCCGATGAACGCTTCACGGAACGCGTCGATGGCGACGCGCAGCGAGAGTTGCGGTTGGTCGAGGTAGCTGACGAGCTTGCTGATCTGGTGATCGTTTTGCGCATGGGCGTCGATCCACTCGGGATCGTCGATGTCGATGTTGTGGGCGGCGTAGGTCTGCGGGTCGACGACGCTCAGCAGCGTCTTTGCCGACGCGCCGTTGAAGCCGATGATGAGCCGTTCGCGCTCGGCGATCGTGCCGATGAAGATCGCGAGCTCGAAGTCGGCCTGCGCGACGAACGGCGCGATCAGTTCGAGCCAGAACGCGGCGACGAGGCTGCGGTAGAACGGATCGACCGGCAGCGGCAGCGTGAGGCCGCGCTCGATGTGCGACGAGCCGCTCTGCATCACCGGCCGCAGCAGCGAGCCGAGCGCGAGCATCGCGCCGCGCAGCCGCACGGGATGACCGCTTTCGAGCAGCATCTCCTGAAGGCCGTACAGCGACTGGTGTTCGATGAAATCGTTGAAGGTGCCGTCATGCGACGTGCCGGGGCCGCCGACGTCGATCGGCACCTGCGTGTCGCCGAGCGCCTGCAGCGCGCCGGGCGGCTCGTCCTTGCCGAGCAGCGGCGGGATCTGCGTAGCGACGCGCGACCACAGCCGCGCGAACGCGAGCGGGCTGCGCGCGAGGAACGCGAGCGGCCGGTCGACCTCGAGCGCGGTGGCGCCGAGGAACGGGAAGCGCCGCATCGACACGTCGTGGCTCGCGACCATGTGGCCCGCGATCGCGAGCTTGCTGCGCGAGCCGAGGAACGCGAAATGCATCGGCTTCGCATCCTCGTAGACGAGCTTCCAGCGCGGATCTTCCGCGAGCAGCTCGAGCGCCTGCGCGATCCAGCGGTCGAGCGTCTGCAGCAACTGCGGGTTGTGCGGGCTCTTCACGAAGTCGCCGCGCGACGGAATCTTGCCGAAGTAGGCGATCTGCGCCTGTACGGTTTGCGTCATTGCGCCCCCTGGGCATTCGTTGCGTTGGCGGCCGCGACGGCCGGCGCTGCGGCCGGCGTGCCCGTGCCGGCGGTCTGGGTCGCGTTCTGCGCGGCACCCGCGCTCGCGTCGGCGACCGACGACGGCAGCTGCAGGCCGCGCAGGCTCTGCTGCTGCGGCTGGTCACCGCCACCGCCGGACGGTTGCGACGTGCTGATGATGCGCATCGTCACCGACACGTTCACGCTGCCTTGCGCCCACGTCAGGTCGAAGGTGCCGTCCGGACGGCGCTTGCGTTGCGCCGAGTTGATCAGCTTCTCGAGACCGTAGCGGCCCGGCTCGTTGACGAGCTGCACCGTGCGGCCGTCGAAGGTCGTCGCGGACAGCGTCGCGCCCGGCGAACCCTGCGGGTTCGGCCACACGAAGTTGGTCCACTGCGGCGGCGTGTTGCGGTAGCGCAGTTGCTGGCCGTCGATCGCGATCGTGTATTCCGTCGTGCCCGTGCTCGGCTGCGGCAGGATCTGGAACACGGTCTGCGGCTCGGACGACGCGGCGGCGCTGCCTGCCGCACCGCCGGCGAGCGGCGCGACCCAGCGCGCGAAGCCGCTGGTGAAGTCCGGCGTGAGGCCGATACCCATGTCGCCCCACGTGCGGGCGGCGAGGGTGTCGCCGCGGCGCACCGCGAGCGGCCCGAGCGTCGTGCCGACAAACTTCGCGATCGAGCCGTCCGGACCGAACACCTGCGCGATTTCACCGGCGCCGGCCTCGACCTTCGCGCTCGCCGCGAACGGGTACTTCGTCGCGAGCGAGTTCTGGAACGGCTGGTAGACCTGCGCGTTCCACACCTTGTTGACTTCGGCGCTGGCCGGCTGGATCACGACCGCGAACGCCTGCATCAGCGGCCGCACGAGCAGCGGACGCAGCGACTTGCGTTGCGAATCGGTGAGGCCCGTCAGCATCTGCTCGTCGACGAGCTTCAGCGAATCGGCGAGTTCCGAACCGTTGCCGTCGAGCGTCTGCTGCATCAGCTGGCGCGCGCCCGGGCCCGGGTCACCCTGGTTCTTGATCACGTTGAAGCGCGTGCGGACCTTCGACAGCGAATCCATGTAGCCCTTGAGCATCGATGTGCCGTCATGCGTCGCGACGATCCGCGCGAGCCCGATGAACTCCTGGCCGATCGGGCCCATCGGCACCTCGGCCGGATTGCCGTTGATGTCGATGTTGGCAGCCGCCACCTGGCCGGCCTGCGAGCGCGAGAACAGTTGCTTGACCCAGTTCACGACGCCCGTCTGCGCCTTCTTGATCGTCACGTTCGCGAGCGACGGGTTGTCCCACGAGGTCTGGTCGTACGCGGTCTCGAGGATCTTGCGGATCGGCGAATCCTGCGGGTCGCCGAGGCGGTTCATCCCGTCGACGGCCTGGCCGAAGCTGCTGAAGCCCTGCACCGCGATGCCCTGCATGAACTTCTGCCAGTGCTGCGCGTACTCGGTCTTGTACATGCCGACGAGCGTCTTCTGGATCTGCTCGGGGCTGCCCTCGAGCGTCAGGTCGTCCTGCGTCGACGTGTTCAGCACCCAGTCCTTCGCCTGCAGTTCCTTGGTCGCCGCGTCGCGGATCGCCGGCTGCACGTAGTCGAACCACGCTTCGCGCGTGAACGTGCCCGGAATCGCGTAGCTGCCTGCCACGAGCCCCTGGTTGCCGTCGCCGACGATGCGCGCGATGGTCATCGGCGCGAAGCGGGTCGACGCGCGTGCCTTGATTTCCTCGTACACGCGCTGACGGGCCGGCATGCCGCGCACGACGTGGCGCAGGTTCTCGCGGGTCTGGTCGACGAGCGCGAGGTTCGCGTCGATCATCGGCCAGTCGTCGTCGTTCACGCGGGACAGGTAGAACGAGATCATGCGCTCCGCGCTCTTGATCATCTCGTCACGCGGCATGTTGCCGCGATTCGTCTCGAGCCAGCCGCGCCAGAAGCGGGCGAGCTGGTCGGTCAGGTGCGCCTGCTCGACGTGACGCTTGTCGGACAGCATCAGGTACGTCTTGAGCGCGTTGTACGCGTCCTGCACGTTGGTCGGCGACGCGTCGCTGTAGAGGCCGCCTTGCGGTGCGGCCGGCTGCTGCGGGGCCGCGGCCGGCACGGCGCCGGATGCGGCCAGTGCGGCACCGGCCTGCGGCGCGGCACCTGCCGCGTTCGTCGAGACCGGCATCGCGCCACCCTGCACGGCGCCCGATTCGGGCGGGCGCGTCATCGGCACGAGCTGTTCGGGGTGCGCGTTCACGTCCTTCATGAACGACGCGAGGTTCTGCGACACCGGGGCCAGCAGGATCTGGCGCACGCCGTTGTAGTACTCGGTCAGCAGGTGCTGCTCGAGTCGGTCGCCCTGGTACAGGCCGAGCGACACCGAAACCGGCTTGTCGCGGCGGAACTGTTCGAGCTGCTCGATCCGGTCTTCGAGGATGTCCATCGCCTGCAGGCGCGACTGGAGGTCGTTGCGGCCCTGCTGCAGGCGCGTGACGTTGTCGAGGTCGGCCTGCACGTTCGCGACGAGCTGCTGGTTGCCGATCGTCGACCAGGTCCAGCCGCCGAGCGCGAGCGCCAGCGCCGCGACGAAGCCGAAGAAGGTCGCGTAGCGCAGCCGCGTCTTGGTCGGGCTCGCGAACTGCCGCACCGTCTGACGGTCCGCGAAGATCACCTTCGAGAACAGGTCGCGCAGGAAGAAGCCGTTCTTCGAGAACGCGCTGTGCGGCTTCGGCAGCGCGGCGCCGTCGAGGCCGAAGCGATGCGCGATGCGCTGCGCGGCCGCGCTGTTGGTTTCGCCTTCCTGCAGCGCGCTGGTGAAGTAGAAGCCGCGGAAGATCGGCTTGTACTGGAACGGGTTGTTCTCGAACAGCGTCGCGAGGAACGCGCGCAGCGACGGCTTGATCGTCGAGAATTCGAGCGGGAAGCTCAACTGGCCCGGCGACAGCTGGTTGCCGCGCGACAGCGACAGCTGCGCGACGCTGATCTCCTTCAGCCCTTCGTAGAGTTCCTCGAAGTGCGTGTCGAACTGCGCGACGACGTCGCGCTTGTCGTCGGGCTCGTAGGGCAGGGTGGCGCCCCACACGCGGTCGTACTCGTGCTTGTCGCTGCTGCTGAAGAATTCGGTGAAGCCGGTGATCAGGTCGGCCTTCGTGAACATCACGTAGACCGGCGCGAACACTTCGAGCTTCTCCGTCAGCTCCTGAACGCGCTGACGGAGGTTTTTCGCGAGGTTGATCGCGAATTCGGGGCGGTTGCCGGTGAGTTCGGCGATGCTCGCGGTGACGATGATGCCGTTGATCGGCGCCTTCGGGCGATAGCGCTTGAGCAGGCCGAGGAAGCCGAGCCACTCGCTGCGGTCTTCCTCGTGCACCGAATAGCGGCCTGCCGTGTCGAGCAGGATCCCCTCGGTCGTGAAGAACCAGTCGCAGTTACGCGTACCGCCGATGCCGTGGATCACGGCGCTGTTCTTGTCCGCGAACGGGAACTGCAGGCCGGAATTGAGCACGGCGCTGCTTTTGCCCGCGGCCGGGTTGCCGATCACGATGTACCACGGCAGTTCGTACAGCGCGGAGCCGCCCGACACCTGGCCGATCTTCGACGTCTTGATCGTCTTCACCGCATCCGACAGGCGCGTGCGCAGCACGTCGAGGTCGGCCGTCTTCGAGTCGGGGGCGAGTGCAGCGGCGGCGGGTGCGGCGATCTTGCCGGTTTCCGCCTGCTCTTCCAGCACCTGGCCGAGCTGCTGGTTCGCGCGCTTCACGCGCCAGCGGCGCCACAGCGCGACGACGAGCCACAGTGCGAGGATCGTCGCGAACGCGATCGCCGCCCACAGGAGCGGCAGTTGCAGCATGTCGGCGACGATGAAGAGAATGGCCGCTAGCGCGACGATCCCGACGATCGAGAGCGTACGCGGATGAGTCAGCACGTTGAGGATGCGTTGCATAGGACGTTCAGGTTCCGGTGCGATTCGGTGAGGCGACGCAGGCGCGCCGAGCGGCAAGGGTGGCGCCGCGATGTGTCGCCATGCTGTCAAACGGGATGAAGGGGGCGGGCATCAATGCGCTCGCGGCATCGGAGAAGGCGCGCGCATTAATGAAAGGACGCTGTGAGATTTAAAACGGAAGCGGCGGCCGGAAAAAATCGCGCACCGGAATGCATGATTTTTTGCGCCGCCCATATCGTTTCCTGCCGGGATATTAAAAAGCCCCATGCCGCCCTCATTATTTCCTGTCCGGCAGCCCTGGCTAGCTGCCGCGTCCCAGTTTAAAACCGGGTTTATGGTATTCCACGTGCCCGAGATCCATCATTTTCCAGCGGCCCCCCCAGGTCAGGCCAACCTGTTCGGCGACCTGGCCATACAGCTGGTAGCCGCGCATCGCCCACGGATCTTTCTCGGAAATGACCAGCTTGCCGTCGCGCAGGAATGCGTTGTCGGCCGCCAGCCCGAATTGGTGATAACTCTGGAAGGCTGCCGCGTTGGTCACGCTACCGCCCATCTGCGCCAGCCGGTTCTGTCGTTCCGGGCTCCGATAACCTTCCAGCAACGCCATTTCATAACCATACTGTTCGTGCATGATCTTGTAGACCAGCAGCAAACGCGTACGGAAATCCGGATCCAGCAGGTTCCAGTCGCGGCTCGCATCCTTCAGCGCCGGACGTACCTGTTCGACTTCCTTGGTGGCGAAGACTTCCGGCGGCAGCGGCGGGGGCGGCACGAGCTGTTCGCCCTGCAGCAGCGCGGCGATCTTCTCGTCGGGCACGCGCGCCGTGTCGTCGTACTGGAACAATTGCCGGCCGCGTAACGCAATGGCGACCAATGGCGGCGTCGCAAGAATACCTGCCGATACCATAATCATCAAGCGCCGGCGAATCAGTAAATTTTGCACATCGTTTAAAGCGCCGCGCGTAACGCTTGCCGATTTAACAATCTGACTTCGCGTACGCGAGGCGCGATCGTTCGCACGGCGCGTTAGACGGCCGTGAAACTGGGCGACGGATTCGAATACGGTCGCGCGGATACCCGGTAAAAGCAACAGTGCCGCAACCGCTACGGCAAGGGCGAAATAGGCGACGAGTGCGACGGCAATCAACGAAATCCCCGGAAATTGGAATTGATTGTGTTTTGCAATGCTTGCTCTTAGAATCAGGCTGCTTCGAGAGGCCGGGCTATATTATCGCGGTGAATTAAACCAGGATTCAATGAGACGCTGAATGAGTGCGCCGGAAAATTCAAATTCGAAATCTCCGCCCAGCCTGCTGTCCGATACCAAACCGGCAGGCGACGGAGCTCAGCAGTCGCGCATTCTCGCGAATCTGGAAGGACGTGTCACGCCCCCGGCCGAACCGCCGCGCCGTTCGCTGAAGGCGCCGATCGCCGCCGTCGTGGCGCTGGTGGTTGCCGTCGGTGGCTGGGGCGCATGGCGCATGCAGCATTCCAGTGAGCAGGTTGCCGCGGCCGAGGCCGCGCCTGCCGCAGCCGCACCGGCGAAGGCCGCAGCGGCCAGCGATACCGCCGTGCAGGTCGCGCAGAATACCGCGTCCGCCGCATCCGCCGTGCAACCGGCCACGATCGTCAACGACGACGCGGCATCCCGAACCGTTGCTTCCGCATCGTCCGCGTCCGCCGCGGACAACAGCCGTCTGTCGCGCGCGCTCGCCAATGGCGCCGACGACGCATCGGGCGCAGCCACGGCCGGTGCGGCCGCCGCCGCCGCTGCCGCGACGACCAAAACCGCGAAGGCCGATGCCGCGAAGGGTGCGAAGGTCGCCGCGCACGGCAAGACCGACACGAAGGCCGATGCCAAGGCCGAGGCCCGCAAGCATCGCAAGGAACAGCAGGCCGAGCTCGCGCAGGCGAAGAAGCACCGCGACGCGACGCCGGTCCGTACCGCGAAGGCGGGCGGGAAGGACGATCCGGATGCGGATCTGCTCGCGGCGCTCGTCGCGCGCACGAAGCCGGCCGACAAGAAACTCGCCGCGCAGAAGGCGCAGGCCGTGCCGACCAAGACGGCCGCGACGACCGGCTCGCTGGCGTCGCGCGTGAAGGAGTGTTCGGAGCGCGGTTTCTTCGAGGATCAACTGTGCCGCTGGCGCGTCTGCGAAGGCCACTGGGGCAAGGACCCCGCGTGCCCGAGCGCCGCGCAGTCGGAGACGCGGCAGTAACGCGTCTTGCACGTGTCAGCCCGCCGTACCTGCGCCGCCCGTTGGGCGGCGCGTTGCTTTTGGGGGCACGGAATCGGACGGTATGATGCGCGTGACGCTGTCACCGGCGCGTCATGCCCGTCGGGCATACGTCTCCTTTCCTTTTCCGGCGCGGGCGCGCGACCCGCTTTGCGCGGCGCGCCGTACGCAGCACGACCTTCGACACGATGGACCTGATCGTACAGACTTACGGCGCCGATACGTCCGGCATGGTGTGCGGATTCCGCTTCGTTCCCGGCGGATCCGGCGCGACGCTCGATGCGGACGCAGCCGCCGCATGGCTGCGCACGTGCCGCGCGCACGATCTCGCATCGGACGATTTCGTCTGGCTGCACTTCAATCTCGCGCACGGCGCGAGCGAGCGCTGGATGCGCACGCATCTCGGGCTGCCTGACAGCTTCTTCGAATTCCTCCACGAAGGCTCGCGCTCGACGCGCATCGAGCAGGAAGACGGCGCGTTGCGCGCGGTCGTCAACGACGTGATGTTCAACCTCGAACTGACGCCGTCGGAGATCGCGACGCTGTTCGTCCACGTCGAGCGGCGCATCATGGTCACCGCGCGGCTCAAGCCGCTGCGCTCGGTCGACACGCTGCGCGCATGCGTGCGCGACGGCGAGCAGTTCAGGTCGCCCGCCGAACTGCTCGTGCACCTGCTGCGCGACCAGGCCGACCTGCTGAGCCAGATCATGCGGCGCACGAGCGTCGACGTCGACCGCATCGAGGATCGCTTCCTGTCGCAGCGGCTCACGTCGAGCCGGATCGAGCTCGGTGCGATGCGCCGCACGCTGACGCGCCTGCAGCGCATGCTCGCGCCCGAGCCCGGGTCGATCTTCCGGCTGCTCGCGAAACCGCCTGCGTGGCTGCATCTGGAAGACGTGCAGGAGCTGCGCGAATCGACCGAAGAGTTCTCGCTGGTGCTGGCCGATCTGGCGGGGCTCAACGAGCGGATCAAGCTGCTGCAGGAAGAGATCGGTTCGCGTCTCGATGAGCAGAACAACCGGACGCTGTTCACGCTGACGCTCGTGACCGTGATCGCGCTGCCGATCAACATCGTCGCCGGCTTCTTCGGGATGAACGTCGGCGGCGTGCCGTTCTCGGAGAACAAGCACGGCTTCTGGCTGATGGTGCTGCTGGTCGCGGGTTTCACGGGGCTCGCCGCGTGGTGGGCGTTCCGCCGGCGCGACGACCGTTAGGGCCGTCGTCGCCGCATCGACACGTCAGCGCAGCAGCGCGATTGCGCGTTCGCCGATCACCATCCCGAGCAGGCCCACGAGCGCGACGAGCGGCGGGGCCGGCGAGCGCACGTGCAGCAGCGCGTACAGCACGCCGACGCCGAGGCCCACCGCGAGCGACATCACGTAGTCCATCATGGCGGTCTCCCGTGCGGTCCGGTGTCAGGGCTTGAGGATGACGCGCTCGCGCGCACCGGCCAGCACCGCGCGATACGCATCGTGTGCGCGCTCGAGCGGATACACGTAGTCGTCGCCGATCGGGAACGGGCGCAGCGTGCCGTTGCCGAAGCCGGGCGCGAGCGTGTCGAGGATCTGCGCGACCGCGGCACCGCCGAGCTGCAGCGAATCGACGCCCACGAACGTGTGCTGGCCGCGATAGAACGCAAAGATGTCGAACGGCACGCTGCGGTCGATCGTCGAGATGAAGATCTGCCGCGCACCGATCGCCATCGACGCGTTCGCCGCTTCGAAATACGGGCTGCCGACCGTGTTGTAGACGATGTCCGCGCCGTGGCCGCCGGTTGCCGCGCGCACCGCGTCGGCGACTGGTTCTTTCGACGCGTCGATCATGCGCACGTCGCCCGATGCATGGCCGCGATAGCCGCCGGCGCTGCGCTCGACGCCGAT
>NZ_JAAGPE010000098.1:0-29989 GCF_017104605.1 Burkholderia sp. Ac-20384
GCCGACCGTCATCGTGAAGGCACCGACGCCGATCAGCACGGCGCAGAGCACCGCGAACGCACCCGACATCGCACCGGTCGGCACCAGCATGAACAGCACGAGGCCGAGCGCGAACGAGCCGAGCAGCACCGAGCAGCACCGAGCAGCACCGAGCAGCACCGAGCAGCACCGAGCAGCACCGAGCAGCACCGAGCAGCACCGAGCAGCACCGGGCGGCACCGGGCGGCACCGAGTGGCAGCGGGCAGCGCTGAGCGGCACCAAGCGGCACCGAGCGGCATCGGGCGGTACCGAGCGGCACCAAGCGGCATCGAGCAGCACCGTGCCGCGCCGGGCAGTGGACCACTGGCCCAAGCGATTGCCCGCGTCTGGCACTATCCCGCGCCTTTTTGTCTTCGAATACTGGATTCGACGCCGGATGTCGTGCAGGCGACATCCGCCGCCCCGCGTACGGCCCTTCCGTACGAACCCGCTTTCGAGGAGACACGCATGCTCAGGTATCTGATCGGCATCGGTATTCCGTATCTCGGCGTGATCGGCGTGCTGCCCTGGGTGGCCGCGCAGGACCGCTACGTGCTGGGCGTGCCGTTCATCTTCATGTGGATCTTCGCGTGGTTCGTGCTGACGTCCGGCTGCCTGTTCGCGTGCTGGATGCTGTTCGACCGCCGCGCAAGCGGTGCCGCGTAGCGCACGCATCCCGCTTCCTGCGGACCGCCGGCCGCCCGCGCTTTCCGGCGAACCCCACGCTTTCCGTTCCTTCGCAGAGGTGCGCATGTCAACGGTCGTCTTCGCCGCGCTGATCGCGCTGTCGCTCTATCTCGCCATCCGTTCCGGCCGCGGCCGCGGCAAGCAGAGCGTGCATGACTTCTTCGTCGCGTCGCGCCAGTTCGGCACGGCGCTCGTGTTCTTCCTGACCGCCGGCGAGATCTACAGCATCGGCACGATGGTCGGCTTCCCCGGCGGCATCTACGCGAAAGGGCCGACCTACGGCGTGTGGTTCCTCGGCTACATCCTGCTCGCCTACCCGATCGGGTATTTCGTCGGCCCGAAGATCTGGGAGGCCGGCAAGCGCCACAACGCGATCACGCTGCCCGACCTGTTCAAGGGCCACTTCCGCAGCCGCGGGCTCGAGCTGGTCGTTGCGTGCGCATCGATCCTGTTTCTGATCCCGTGGGGGCAATTGCAGTTCACCGGGCTCGTCGCGGCGCTCAAGGGGCTCGGCTGGCACGTCGAGCCGCTGTACCTGATCCTCGTGTGCGCAGCGCTCGCGTTCACCTATATCGCGATCTCCGGCGTGCGCGCGTCGGCGTACATCGCGATCCTGAAGGACATCCTGATGCTGCTCGCGATCGTCGTGACGGGCGTGGCCGTCGCGTGGCAGGTGGGCGGCGTGCATCCGGTGTTCGACGCGGCGAGCCGGCAGGTCAGCAACACGATGAGCGGATCGCAGCTGCGCTTCTCGATGAGCACGATGCTGTTCCAGTCGCTCGGCTTCTACCTGATGCCGTTCGCCGCGCAGAATTTCTTCACCGCGCGCGGGCCGAACGCGATCCGGCGCACGCAGGTCGTGATGCCGCTGTACATGCTAATGTATCCGTTCCTCGTGATCGCGTCGTACTACGCGATCACCGCGAACCTGAAGCTCGCGTCGCCGAACGACGCGTTCTTCGCCGCCGTCACGCACTTGCTGCCGGGCTGGCTGATCGGCCTCGTCGCGGCCGGCGCCGCGCTGTCGGGGCTGCTCGTGCTGGCCGGCATCTGCCTCGCGATCGGGCCGATCGTCACGCGCAACCTGATGCCGAACCTGCCCGAGTCGCGCCAGAAGCGCGCGGCGAAATACGTGATCGTCGGCTACCTGCTGCTGTCGATCGCAACGACGATGCTCACGCCGAACCTGATGCTCACGCTGATCAACACCACGTACTACGGCGTCACGCAGTTCCTGCCGGGCGTACTGATCCTGCTCGCGGGGCGCCAGGTGCGGCCCGTCGCGGTCGGGGCCGGGATGATCTGCGGCCAGGTGCTCGCGATGATCTTCTACGTGTTCCATGTCGACTTCGGCGGCATCAACCTCGGCCTCGTGTGCCTCGTCGTCAACGTGCTCGTCGTCGCGGCCGTGCATGCGATGCTGCACGGCCGCCCCGTGAAGCAATACGCCGTATCCTGAGCCATCGGCGTTCCGCCGCAAGGAGAACCGCATCCCATGCCAGCATCCGCAACCTCGGCCACGCCCGTGACCGTGTTCACGGCACGTCGCATCCTGACGATGAACCCGGCGCAGCCGTCGGCCACGCACGTCGCCGTGCGCGACGGCCGCATCCTCGCTGTCGGCGACGCCACGGACGCCGCCACGTGGCAGGCCCGATTCGGCGCGTGCACGACCGACGACACGCTGCGCGACAAGGTGCTGATGCCGGGGCTCGTCGAAGGGCATTGCCACCTGATGGAAGGCGCGATGTGGGACGCCGTGTACGTCGGCTACTACGACCGGCGCGGCCCCGACGGCACGCTGTGGCCGGGGTTGCGCTCGCTCGACGCGGTGCTCGCACGGCTCGCCGAAGCCGAGCGAGCGATGACCGACGACGGGCCGCTGCTCGCGTGGGGCTTCGATCCGATCTTCTTCGGCACCGCGCGGCTGACGACGCGCGAACTCGACCGCGTGTCCGCGCAGCGGCCGATCGCGATCCTGCATGCGAGCGTGCACCTGATGAACGTGAACGGCGCGATGCTCGCGCTCGTGGGCATCGACGAGGACACCGACATCGACGGCGTGACGCGCGATGCCGACGGCCGTCCGACCGGCGAGTTGCAGGAGTTCGCGGCGATGCTGCCGGTGTATCAGACGATCGGCGGCAAGCTCGCGATTTCCGCGAGCGAGAAGCCGCACGCCGTCTGGAATTTCGGGCGCGTCGCGCAGCTTGCGGGCGTGACGACAGCCACCGATCTCGTCAACGACCTGTCGGCCGACGGCAACCGCACGCTGCGCGACGTCACCGCCGATCCCGATTACCCGGTGCGGATCGTGCCGGCGTTCGCGCCGCAGCGCAATCCGGCGCGCTCGGCCGACAGCGTGCTCGCGGAGATCGAGCGCAATACCGACAAGCTGCATTTCGGCCCTGTGAAGTTCATCGTCGACGGCTCGATCCAGGGCTTTACCGCGCGCGTGCGCTGGCCCGGTTACGCGGGCGGGCAGCCGAACGGGTTGTGGCTGATTCCGCCCGCGCAACTCGTCGACGTGTTCGAGCCGTTTCATCGCGCGGGGCTGCAACTGCACGTGCATACCAACGGCGACGAAGCGACCGACGTCGTGCTCGACGCGATGGCGACGCTGCTCGCGCGCCATCCGCGCCCCGATCATCGCCATACGCTGCAGCATTGCCAGATGGCGGACGCCGCGCAGTTGAAGCGCGTGCGCGCGCTCGGGATGTGCGTGAACTTCTTCGCGAATCATCTGTACTACTGGGGCGACGCGCATTACAGCCAGACCATCGGCCCCGATCGCGCGAACCGGATGGATGCGGCCGGTTCGGCGCAGCGGCTCGGCATTCCGTTCGCGCTGCATTCGGATGCGCCGATCACGCCGCTGAATCCGTTGTTCACCGCGTGGTGCGCGGTGCAGCGCGAGACGGCGTCCGGGCGCGTGCTCGGCGAAGGCGAGCGGCTTTCCGTTGACGACGCGCTGCATGCGATCACGCTCGGCGCGGCCTATACGTTGCGGATGGACCATCTCGTCGGCAGCATCGAGATCGGCAAGTTCGCCGATTTCGCGGTGCTCGACGACGATCCGTCGGTATGCGCACCCGCGCGCCTGAAGGAACTCGCCGTGTGGGGCACCGTGCTCGGCGGGCGCGTGTTCCGGTCGCCGCGATGAGTACGCAGGCCGAGAGCGTGATGCCCACTGCTTCCACACCCGCGCCGATCGACCTCGCGGTGATCGGCGGCTATCTCGGCGCGGGCAAGACGACAGTCGTCAACGCGATCCTGCAGGCGCCGCATGGCCGGCGCATCGCGGTGCTCGTCAACGATTTCGGCGCGGTGAACATCGATGCGCGGCTTGTGCGTGCACGCGGCGACGACGTGATCGAGCTCGATAACGGCTGCATCTGCTGCACGATCGGCGGCGCGCTCGTCGATGCGCTGACGCGCGTCGCGACGCGCGACGTGCGGCCCGAGCTGCTGCTCGTCGAAGCGAGCGGCGTGGCCGATCCCGCGAAGATCGCGCAGATCGGGCTGCTGAACGGTGCATTCCGGCTGACGTCGGTGCTCGTCGTCGCCGATGCGCTCGCGTGGCGCGACACGCTCGCCGATCCGCTCGTCGGCGCGATGGCGCAGCGCCAGCTCGACGGGGCGGGCGCGATCGTCGTGACCAAGCTCGACTGCATTGCGCCGGAACGGCGCGACGCGGTGCTCGACGACGTGCGCGCGTGTGCGCCGACCGATGTCGTCGTCGCCGCGCGGCAGGGCGAGATTCCGCTTGCGCTGCTGTTCGATGCGGTCGTGCCCGATCGCGGCGCGATGCCGGCGGGTCTTGCGCGTTCGCACCGGGCGATCGGACACGACGCGATGCCGGCGTTCGCGAGCGTCACCGTCGCCGCGCCGGACGTGCTCGACAAGGCGCAACTGCGAGCGTGGCTGAAGGCGTTGCCGCGCACGATCCTGCGCGCGAAAGGCATCGTGCGCGTGGCCGATGCGGAGGGCACGGTCGCGACGCGTGTTTGTCAGGTTGCCGCGCGGCGCATCCGGTTTTCGTCGATGGAGGACGAAGGGCTGGCCGCGCACGACGGAGACGGCGTGATGGTGTTCATCGGGTTCATCGATGCCACCGTGGAAGCCGCATTGCGCGACGGCATCGTGCAATGCAGCGAGGCTGCTTCGACGGTTGCGCTGACATCGACCGTCGATTGATCGGCGCCGCGCATTCGGGTTAGGCTTCGGCGAGCAACGGCACGCGCCACGTGCCGGGCCGGGCGTTTTTACCTCGAATGCCGCGTGCAGGTAGCTTCTACAGGCGCGCGATCCTGCGACGAGCCAAGCCGATGACCATCCAGAACCGATCGAATGCGCGCGGGCAAACCGCGATTCCCGCACGTGATGCATCACACACGCATCTGCGATCCATCGCGGCCGCCGCGTTGCTGACACTGCTGCCGCTCGTCGCGCATGCGGCCGGCTTCGACTGCGCGAAAGCCGCGTCGCCAACCGAGAAGGCAATTTGCGCGGATGCCGCGCTGTCGAAGCTCGACGGCGACCTCGCGGTGGCGTGGAAGCAGGCACTCGCGAAAGGCGGCGATACGGCCGCGCTGAAGGCCGCGCAATTGAAGTGGCTCAAGCAGCGCGACCGATGCGGCGGCGACGAGCAGTGCCTCGGCGACCGCTACCGCGAACGGCTCGCGAGCCTGAACGGCACGCCGCTGGCGGCCGACCGCTGGCAGCAGACGTGGTATCGCGACAGCGACAACCCGTCGTTCGGCGGCATGCTGACGTTCACCGGCACGGCGCCGCGACTTCATTTCGAACTGAGCGGCAACAACGGCGCGAATACGGGCGAGCTTGGCGGCGATATCGAACTCCACGGCAACAGCGGCACGTTCCGTCACGATCAATGCCGTCTCGATTTCAGCCGCAAGGGCGCGCGCGTGCAGGTTGCCCAGCAGGGCCAGGATGGCGATTGCGGCGCCGGTGCGGGCGTCGTCTACTCGGGCGACTACGTGACGGCGGCGCAGGAACAGGCGAAACCGCCCGCGGATCTCGTGAGTCTGGGCGTGCTGGCCAATGCGCAGCAGAACGCGACCGCGCACAAGCTGCTCGGCGCCGATTACCAGACGCTCGTCGACATCGTCAATTACGGCGCCGACGACAAGGATCTCGACGGGCTGAACGCGCACGTGAATTCGTACTGGGTGCGCGGCATCGCGACGACGAATGCCGCGATCGTGATGCGCCGCGGTAACGACCTGTGGATCGGGCTGCTCGTGTTCGACGCGAAGAACGACGTCCGGATGCGCTATTACACGAACGTACCGGCGTGGAACAAGCGCGTCCCGAAGACCATCCAGGCGTGGCACGACAATCTCGACAAGACGCTGCCGGTCGACGTGATGCAGTGACGGGCGGGCCGGGCAGCCGAAGCCGCCCGGTACCTCTTCATTTCTTTCGTGCTGCGGGCACCTTCGCCGGCGCCGCCGCCGATTCCCGCGCGCGCAACTCCGGCAGCACCGCATGCCCAGGCCCCGTTGCGCCGTTTTCGAGCGCATCGAGTAAGGCCTGCGCGGCTTGGCGCCCGATCGCGTCGGTATCGACCCACATCGTCGTCAGCGGCGGCTGGATTTCGCGCGCGAGCGCGATATCGTCGAAGCCGGTGATCGACAATTGCGCGGGCACGTCGATGCCGAGCGCCTGCGCTTCGAGCAACGCGCCCAGCGCGAGCGCGTCGTTGCCGCAGATCACGGCCGTCGGCCGCGTGGCTGCGTCGCTGTCGGCGATCGCGCGCAGGCTCGCTCGCCCGAACGCGATCGTGGCCGCGCCTTCGTGCTGATGGACGGGGCGCACCGCGAGCCCGCGCGCGGCCAGCGTGTCGTGAATGCCGCGCAGGCGGGCCTGCACGCGGTCGTTGTCGGCCGACGGCTGCATGATGATCGCGAAATCGCGATGGCCGAGGTCGAGCAGGTGGGTGGTGAGCCGTGCGAACGCCGCGCGGTTGTCGAAGCCGATGCAGCAGTGCGGGCTGTCGTCGCGATACGCATACGTGACGACGTACGGCACGCGGTGCATCGCGAGCAGTTCGAACAGTTCCGGCGGATACGCTTCGCCGACGAGCGACACGGCTTCCACGCCGCGCGACAGCATCGCGCGCACCTGGGCCAGCGCCTGCGCGGGATCGTAGTTCGAGCAGCCGAGGAACAGCGTGATGCCGTGCTCGGCCATGACCGTCTGCATGCCCGCGACCTGCGACGCGAACACCTGGTCGTCGAGCGTCGGAATGATCGCGCCGGTTATGTGGGTGCGCGTGGACGCGAGCGCGCGGCCCGCCGCATTCGGAATCCAGTTCAGCGCGCGCGCCGCGTCGCGCACGCGCTGCTGCACGTCGGCCGACACCTTGCCGGGATCGTTGTACACGCGCGAGACGGTCGCGGTCGATACGCCGGCCAGCTTCGCGACATCGCCGAGCACCGAGCGGCCGCTGCCGCGGCGCGCGCGCGGCGCACCGGCGCGGGACGGGGGCGAGCTCATCGGCTGTCTCCAGGCGTAGCGGCGATGGCGGCGCTACGAGTTGTCAAATGCGTCAATGTTTACCCTCGATTCATGGTGGCGCCGCTTGCATTCCCGCTCGACCCTGTGAGAATGTAAGCGCTATCTTGACGTGCTTCCGTATTATGTCAGACCCATATTCTATCCACATCGTGAGATTTTCATCGACGACGGCCACTCCGGCCATTTTGTCCGTCTCAAATGTAAGCGGTTACATTCGAAAATGAGCTACGCCTGTCCACCTCGCATCGCTGTCGTCGGCAGCGTGAACATCGACCTCGTCACGCGCGCGCCGCGCCTGCCGGTGCCGGGCGAGACGCTGCTCGGCACGGATTTCCAGACCGTTCATGGCGGCAAGGGCGCGAACCAGGCGGTCGCGGCTGCGCGCCTGGGTGCGTCGGTCGCGATGATCGGTTGCGTCGGCGACGACGCGTTCGGTGCGCGCCTGCACGACGCGTTGTCGGTCGAGGGCATCGACGTGACGCACCTGGACCGGATCGGCGGCACGGCGACCGGGGTGGCCACGATCACGGTCGGCGAGGGCGGCGCGAACAGCATCGTCGTCGTGCCCGGTGCGAATGCGCGTCTCGATGCCGACCGGATCGACGCGGCACGCGACGCGATCGCGGGCGCCGCGATGCTCGTGTGCCAGCTCGAAGTGCCGGTGGCGACCGTCGCGCGGGCCATTGCCTGTGCCTCCGCGCATCACACGCCGGTGCTGCTCAATCCCGCCCCCGCGCAGCCGCTGTTCGACGCGCTGCTCGCACGGGTCGACTACCTCGTCGTCAACGAAACCGAAGCCGAATCGCTGACCGGCATCGCCGTCGGCGACGACGCGTCGGCCGTGCGTGCCGCCGATGCGCTGTGCGCGAAGGGCGTCGGCAACGTGCTGGTCACGCTTGGCGCACGCGGCGTGTGCTGGCGCGGCGGTGCGGGCAACGGCCGCCTGCGGGCGATGCCGGTGGTCGCCGTCGATACGACCGCGGCCGGCGACACCTTCGTCGGCGGATTCGCGGCTGCCCGCGCGGGCGGTGCGTCGATGGACGACGCAATCGGCTTCGGCCAGCGCGCCGCCGCGATCAGCGTGACGCGCTACGGCGCGCAGACCTCGATTCCCACGCGCGACGAAGTAGCGCGCCTGGAACCCTGAATTCCGCATCAGACGGACAGGCCGGAACCGGCCGATATCGGTGACATGGAGACAACCGCAATGAACGAAACCCCGACTGTTCCGCCCGCACCGCCGCGTATCCGGCGCGGGCAACGCATCGCGCTCGCGCTGTTGATGGTGAGCGGCATCGTCAACTACCTCGATCGCGGCACGCTGGCCGTCGCAAGCTCGGCGATCCGCGGCGATCTCGGCCTGTCGCTCGCGCAGATGGGGCTGCTGCTGTCGGCCTTCTCGTGGAGCTATGCGCTGTGCCAGTTCCCGGTCGGCGGGCTGGTCGACCGCATCGGCCCGCGCCGGCTGCTCGGGATCGGCCTGATCGTTTGGTCGTTCGCGCAGGCGGCGGGCGGCATCGTGTCGACCTTCGGCTGGTTCATCGTCGCGCGCATCGTGCTCGGCATCGGCGAAGCGCCGCAGTTCCCGTCGGCCGCGCGGGTGGTGAGCAACTGGTTTCCGCTGCGTGCGCGCGGCACGCCGACCGGCATTTTCAACGCCGCGTCGCCGCTCGGCACCGCACTTGCGCCGTTGCTGCTGTCGATTCTCGTCGCGTCGTTCGACTGGCGCTGGGCGTTCATCGCGACGGGCGCACTCGGTCTCGTCGTCGCCGTCGTCTGGTTCGCGCTGTATCGCGATCCGGTGCGCGCGCAACTGACGGCCACCGAGCGTAGCTATCTCGATGCCGACGCGCAAAGCGTGGTCGCCGCACCGAAACTGACGTTCGCCGAATGGCGCAGCCTGTTTTCGCACGGCACGACCTGGGGGATGCTGATCGGCTTCTTCGGATCCGTGTACCTGAACTGGGTGTACCTGACCTGGCTACCGGGCTACCTGACGATGGAGCGGCACATGAGCCTGATCCGCACCGGCTTTGCCGCGTCGGTGCCATTCCTGTGCGGATTCGTCGGCTCGCTGCTGGCCGGCTGGCTGTCGGACCTGGTTACGCGCCGCAGCCGTTCGCCGGTCGTGAGCCGGCGCAATGCGGTGGTGGTCGCGATGCTCGGGATGGTCGCGTTCACGATTCCCGCCGCGCTCGTGCAGAGCAACACGGTGGCGCTCGCGTGCATTTCGGTCGTGATCTTTCTCGCCAACGCGGCGTCGGCCTGCTCGTGGGCGCTTGCGACGGCGGCCGCGCCGCCGAGCCGCATCGCGTCGCTCGGCGCGATCCAGAATTTCGGCGGTTTCATCGGCGGCGCGCTCGCGCCGATCCTGACGGGCATCATTGCGCAGAAGTGGTCGTTCGTGCCGGCGCTGCTGACGGCCGCGGCGATCGCGTTTGCGGGCGCGATGGCGTACCTGCTGCTGGTGCGCAAGCCGATTCCCGAGCAGGCCGCGAACGCCGCGCCCGGGCCGTTGCCGGCCTGAGCACGCGGTATGCGCCACGCATTCACTGAAGCAAGGAGAAACACATGCAACACCCGCAGCAATCGAACGTGACCATCGAGGGCATCGTCCCGGTGATGCTGACGCCGTTCGACGATGCCGGCGCGATCGACTACGCCGGGCTCGAGCGGCTCATCGAGTGGTATCTGGCGCACGGCGCCGATGCGTTGTTCGCGGTCGCGCAGTCGAGCGAGATGCAGTTCCTGAGCCTGGCCGAACGCGCGGAACTCGCGCGCTTCGTGGTCGAGCGGGTGGCCGGGCGCGTGCCGGTCGTGGCGTCCGGGCACATCAGCGACGATCTCGACGCGCAGGTCGCGGAACTGTGCGCGGCGGCCGAATCGGGCGCACAGGGCGTCGTGCTCGTGACCAATCGCCTCGATCCGCAGCGCAAGGGCAGTGCCGCGTTGCTCGACCATCTTCACCGGCTGCTCGCGCGCTTGCCGTCGGATCTGCCGCTCGGGCTGTACGAGTGTCCGGCGCCCTACCGGCGGCTGCTGTCCGATGACGAACTGCGTGCGTGCATCGACACGGGCCGCTTCGTGATGCTCAAGGACGTGAGCTGCGACCTGGCGACGGTGAAGCGGCGCGTCGCGCTCGCCGAGGGCTCGCCGCTGAAGATCCTCAACGCGAACGCCGCGATTGCCTGGGACGCGATGAAGGCGGGTTCCGCCGGCTTCAACGGCGTGTTCACCAACTTCCATCCGGATCTGTACCGGTGGTTGCGTACGCAAGGGGCGTCGAATCCGGCGCTGGCGGATGAGCTTTCGACGTTCCTCGTCGTCTCCGCGGTGTCGGAGGCGCTGGGCTACCCGGCGCTCGCGAAGCTCTATCACCAGCGGATCGGCACGTTTGCGTCGATCCGTTGCCGCGCGATCGACTACGACGTGCGTGAACGGTTCTGGGCGCTCGATGCGGTGCTCGACAAGATCGTGGCCGGGACCGAGCATTTCCGTCGGCGGATTGCTGCGTAATCGGGCGTGCGGGGGCGGCCGCCACGGCGGGAATCGCGGAGGGGAGCCCGGCGCATGCTTGCGCACTGCCGGGCGTGAGCGAGGTCCAGGGGGGGCACCAGGCGGGACACCAGGCGGGACACCAGGCGCGGCGGCGCGAGCCGGTCGATCCGTTGACCGGCGGCCGCCGCCGCGATCATCGCGCGGCCCGGACGCTCATCACTTGTTCGCCAGCGTGCCGGCGCTGTTGGCGCCGCCGAACAGCTGCGTCAGGTACTTCGTGTTCGAGTTCATCTTGGCCATCAGCGAGTTGAGCGCCGTGAACTGCGCCCGGTACTGCTTGGTCAACTGGTCGGCGTAGTCCGTCAGGTCCGACTGCTGCTTGGTCATGCGCTTCAGATCGGCGCTCAGCGCGTTCGTGCGCACGTCGATCATCCCGTCTTTCTTCGTGAACGGTGCAATCTGCTCGGCCAGGTGCGCGCCGATCCCGGTCTTCGAGTTGAACAGGCGCGCGACGCCCGCCTGGTTGGACGACAGCGCAGTGTCGAGCTTCGCGCTGTCGATCTTCAGCGTGCCGTCCTTCTCCAGCGTGATGCCGAGCGTCATCAGGTTCGTGTGCCCGTTGCCGTTCTCGTTGGGGACACCGCGCGCGACGCTCGACGCGAGCGAGTTGCGGATCGTGTTCAGCGTCGAATCGCCGATCAACGCACCCTGCGAGTTCGCGCCCGGCGTGAAGCTCGTCAGCGTGCCCATCGTCTTGACGACGGTGTTGTACAGGTTCACGAAATTCGTGATCGTCGCTGCCTGCGCCTTCGTATCGGTGCTGACCGTCAGCGTCTGCGATCCGGTCGCGCTGATCGCGTCCGCCGACAGGTTCAGCGTGACGCCGGTCAGCACGCCCGACACCGCGTTGCTCGCGCTGGTCGATGCGATGCCGTTGAGCGTGAACTTCGCGTCCTGCGCGGCGGTGCTCTGCTGCCACGCGGCCGCGCTGTTCGCCGATTCGATCTTCGATGCGCCGCCGGACGTGTCGGCCGTCGACTTGACGCCGAGGTTCGACAGCCCGTTGTCGCCGGACACGTCGCCGACCGCGACGCTGATCGCGTTCGCCGAGCCGGTCTTCGTCGATGAGAGCACGAGGTGCGCGCCGTCGGTGCCGTTGATGACGGTTGCGCTGATCCCCGGGTTGTCGGACGCCCTGTTGATCGCGGCCGCAATGCCCGACAGCGTGTTGTTCGTGCTGCCGACCGGGACCTTGAACGACTGGCTGCCGAGCGACAGCGTCAACGTGCCGGTGCCGAGCGCCTTGCTCCCGTCGAAGCCCGACGACGCGAGTGCCTGCGAGGTGGCGATCTGCGTGACGCCGACCGTGTAGGTGCCGGCGACCGCACCGACGCCCGCGGTTGCGGTCAGGCCCTTGCCGCTCGCGATTGCGTTGAACGTCGACTGGAGGCCGCCGTTCTTCAGCGACGCGAGGCCCGCCTCGAGCGCGCCCAGCGCCGACGACAGCGCACCGAACGCCGAAATCTGCGTCGTGCTGGTGGTTTGCGCCGACGTCAGCGCGGCCACGCGGCCGGCCGTCTTTGCGTTCACGAGCACCTTGACGAGCGCGTTGACATCCGACGTATTGCCGGTCGAGCCGCTGATGATCGATTGCACTGCATCTTGCATCACGCTGTTCGTACTCGCGCTGCTGTTCACGGGCGTGTTAATTGCCATGGGTGGTCTCCGGTTGGAAAGCGATCCGTGACGAGCGGCTGCCGGGTCGACCTGCGGCGATTCGAATGCAGACCGTCTCCGGCGAGACGCGTTCCGGGGTTCACGGGAGTGTCGGGAAAACGTAAGGACGTGCGCTATCGTATATTTAAATCGGTATTGCTTGGTAATTTTTTGTAATTCATGTTGAGAAAAATACAGGCGGAAATGCGGCGATGTAGTGCGGGCTAAAGGTTTGTGATTTTTTGCCGTTAACACACCGTTCGGATTGTATTTATTAACGGATTTTTGGCGGCATTTAAAACTTGCTGGCGTCGTGAATGTTTGATCCGGTTTTTCGCTTGCTCTGCTAAACACCGGATCGATCGACGGTGTGCGGTAGGCGTTCTTCCCGGCAGCTATCGGGCTGAAGTCCTTGTACACGGGACGACACGCGTTGCGGACGACATCAACCCGCTTGCCCGTGGAACGTATTCGTTTGCCAATGCGCATTTCCAGGCCAGACGTCTTTGTCCGGAGCAGGGTGCTTCGTCGATTGGAAAAAGCGTCGATTTTTCCACTCAATTCATCAATGGCAGTTTTATACACATAACGTATCGTCGAATGACGATTGCGATGCGTGGGTGTGGCCTGTTCTCGCTAATTGAAGCTTTTATATCGACTGGATACGAAACCCCCGATATGGGCAGGCGGTTTTCATGTTCTTGAAACATGAGGGCAGGGCCATTTGATCGGATTCGTTGCTGCTGCGTCACGGCCTGGTGTCACTTGATTGTCCACTAATTCGAGACAGCAAATCTTGTTTGGACTGATTGATGATTCGTGGGGGGACAGTAGACTGCATCCGTGCTTCGCCAGAACCGATCCGGAGCGCACCAAAAAGCGGTGCGACCGAACGGATTCTTCGGCGGCAGGCCAGCCGGCCTGCTGTCCGATTGTGCGAGGAGTGGTTCGTTGCCGACCTGGCGCGCCGATTCGGCGCATGGCGGCACCGGACGCATCAAACCGTCAATTCAAGGGTGATTGCCATGCGTTACGTTTCACTGGAGTCGAAGAAGGACGAGCTGCTGCTGGCGGCTCGCGTGCTGTTGATGATCCTGTTCGTGCTGTTCGGCTGGCAGAAGCTGAACGGCTTCTCGGGCACGGTCGCGTACATGGCGTCGACGGGGAATCCGGCGCCCGAGCTGGCCGCCGCGATCGCGGTCGGGGTCGAACTGGCCGGTGGCCTGTTGATCGCGATCGGCTTCTATACGCGTCCGCTCGCACTGGTGTTCGCCGCCTATACGCTCGCGACCGCGCTGATCGGCCATCGTTACTGGGCGCTGCAGGGGATGGAGCAATACATGGCGATGATCAACTTCTACAAGAACGTGAGCATCATCGGCGGGCTGCTGTTGCTCGCGCTGACTGGCCCGGGGCGGTATTCGCTCGACCGGAAGTAAGGCGGGGCAGCGTTTCCGTGCAGGTTCGGGAGCCCGGCGCATGAAAGTGCGCCGGGCTTCGTTCTTGTTGGTGTGCATGACGCAGGGCGGTCGCGCGGTGCTGGCAGTGGGGGTACTTCGTTGCGAAGCGAACGGGTTCCGGACATGATTGCACGTGCACAATGACGCTGTTCGCGCCGCGTTGGTCGGCGTGCTTTCGCATCGCGTTTCAATGCCTCGCACGTGTCCCGCACCGGCATTCGGCGGTTTCCGATGGCGTGCAAGGGGCTGCAGGGCAGACGCAATGCTGCGTTCGATGCGCGTCGGCACCGGCCGGGCCCGCGTCCGCAGCATCTCGCAGATCTCGTCTGCTTCAGGGCATTGCCGACGGAGAACGACGACGTATGAGTCCGGAAGACCTGCTGTCCTATTACGAACGGGAACTCACCTTCCTGCGGCAGTACGTACGTGAATTCGCCGCGCACTATCCGAAGATCGCAAGCCGGCTGTCGCTGACCGGCGGGATGGACAGCGGCAGCATGGACCTTCACGTCGAGCGCCTGGTCGAGTCGTTTGCGTTGATGGCGGCACGTACGGCCCGCAGCATCGACGACGACTATCCGCGGTTTACCGAGGCATTGTTCGAGACGCTGTACCCGCACTATCTGCGCGCGTTTCCGTCATGCTCGATCGCGCACTTCGAGATGGACGGCGCCCGGGCGGCCCAGATGTCGGCCGCTGTTACCGTGCCACGCGGTACGCAGCTGTACAGCCGGCCGCTGCACGGATCCAAGATATTGTTCCGGACTGCGTACGACGTCACGCTGTCGCCGCTGCAACTGACGGCGGCGCAGTTCCGCTCCATTGCCGACGTGCCGCGAACGCTGCGCCTGCCGGCCGGTGCGACGGCGCTGATCACGCTGACGTTTGCGATTCAATCTGGCCACTTGTCGATCGCCGAGCTGAATGTGGACTCGGTCCGGCTCTATACGCAGGGCACGCCCGTCTTTACCGCGATGCTTCGCGACGCGCTGTCGATGAAGACACTGCGCGCTTATGTCGAGCCGGAGCACGGCGGCCGGTGGATCGAACTCGACGGTACGCCTTGCACGTCGGCAGGCATGGACCGCACGGACAGTCTCGTCCCCTATCCCGAGTCGGCGGACCCGGCCTACCTGCTGCTGACGGAGTTCTTCGCGTACCCGGAAAAGTTCGGCTTCTTCGATTGCGATCTGCGCCAGGCCGGCCGCCTGGGCGGCAGGCAGTTCAGCATGCATCTCGTGTTGAAGGACATGCCGGCCGAATCCGCGGCCGCGCAGGCGCTGGCAGCGCTCGACGCGAGTCACCTGGTGCCCGGCTGCACGCCGGTCGTCAACCTGTTCGAGGCGGTGGGCAAACTGGGCGAGCGATCGAGCACGTCGGACGCCGCCGACGCATACGCGCTGGAGGCCGACGAACAGAGCGCCCATGCGTGCGCGATCTATTCGGTCGATTCGGTCGCGCAGGTGGAAGCGTCGCCGCAAGGTAACCAGGCCGTGGCAATCGATCCGCTGCACTCGCTGCGCCATGGGCGGCATGCGGGGGCGGCGGCACTCTACTGGCAAGCCGGCCTCGATCACCGGGCGACGCCGGGGCGTCCCGGCGAGGACGTGACGCTGACGTTCGTGAGCGGCGATCTCGCGCGCCGGCCACCGCCGCCGGCGCTCGACATCCGGCTCACGTGCAGCAACGGCGATCTGCCCGAGCGGCTAGGCTACGGTTCGCCGATGGGCGACCTGATGATGGAGGGCGGCAGCCTGGCACGGCGGATTGCGTTGCTGCACCGGCCGACCCGCTCGTTGCATCCCCGGCACGAACGTGGTGCGCAGTGGCGACTGATTTCGCAACTGTCGCTCAATGCCGTGTCGCTGACGGGCGGCGCGGGCCCGGTTCGGGATTTGCTTGCGCTGCACGACCTGCAACGGTCGGCCCCGTCGGTCCGGCTGATCGACGGCGTGGTGAAACTGACGCAGCAGGCGGTGACGGCCTGGGTGACCGAGCGAGACTTCGCGGGCATCGTCCGCGGGATCGAGCTGCACCTGACCGTCGACGAAGACGCGTTCGTCGGCACGGGCACCGGCATTCATGCATTTGCGCAGGTCATGGACAGGCTGCTGCGCCTGCACGTGACGACCAGCAGTTTCACCCAGCTGATCGTCTTCTCCAGCCGCACCGGCGACATGTTGTTGCGCTGCCCGCGCTGCGCCGGCAACGGATTCCTGACTTGAGCGGACTGGCGTGCCGTCGTCGGTACCGCCACGCGTGACGAAAGCCGACGGCCCTTACGCGGACGGCGAACTGCCATTCGCGTCGAGCGCGACGTGATGGCTGACGACGACGGCGCCGCGCATCAGCGGGTCGCTGATCGAAACCGCCAGTGCCGGCCGTTGGGCGTCGACTGCGTGAGCGCCGGCCGCGGCGATCAGACCGAGCGCCAGCGCGCCGCCGCCATCGCCGTTCGCGATGCCCAGGTGCCGGCAACGCAGCCGGATGTCGGGGTCGTCGGGCCACGTGCGCTGGGCCGCATCGCCGATCTCCGCGCGACGGCTGCTGCGCTGGTCCGCGTCGCTCACGAGGGCGCAGCCGGCCAGGGCCGGTTCGGCGTCCGTCATTCGGGCAACGGCCTGTCGAAGCAGCCCGGCAACCGTATCGCCGTCGGGTTGCCCGGTCGATGCGCGCTGTTCGGCGGTCGCGAGCCGATGAATCCGGGGCGTGTCCGGCGTTCCGGCCGCCATCGGCAGCGCGAGCAGGAGCGCGCATGCGCCTTCGCCGAGCACCTGGCCGTCGGGACGATTGTGCGCAAACAACCGGCCGGCCTGGTCGAGCGCGTTCACGGTCGGTTGGCTCAGCGTCGAGTCGCACGCCAGCACGAGATGCCGGGCCGTCGCGTGCGTCCGGTGAAGCTCGACGTTCAGGGTATCGAGCGCGGCGAGTGCGTCAACCGGGTGCGCAACGAACGTGACCTGTGCCGGCTCGACGGCCGGCCGCCAGCGACCGCGTTCGAGGTGCCGGTCGAGCCACGCCGCGAGTGCCGGTGCATCGGCGCGCCAGCGCTCCGGCAGCAGAAGGTGCAGCGCGAATGGCGGTACGGCGCCCCGCGACGTTTCGCCGGGCGGCGTGACAGGGGTGGTGGCATGGCGCGCCATCAGCTCGTCGATCGCTTCGGCGGCCAGCATCATCGCGCGGCGCTGCTCGTCGTTTTCGCTCGGCATGACGTCGAGCGCGAGCATGCCGTCATCGGGATCGTCGCGCCAGATCGACGCGGCGGTCGCCGCGAACACCTTCGTGCCGTCAAGCCGCTGCAGCGTCGGATGCAGCCCGACGACCTGGCCGTCGCCGGCAAGCGCGAGCACGTCCTCGACATGCATGCCCGCCGGCAGGCGCAGGCTTGCATCCAGCAGCGCCATCGTCCACGTGAGCGACGGATCGTCGTCGGTCGTTGCGGCTGGCGCGCCACCCGCTTGCGGCACGGGTTTCGGTGCCGGGCCGGGCACCGGCGCGAAACCCTTGCGGATACTGGCTACCCCGATGACGAGCAAAAGCGGCACGCCGACGCCGGCCATGAACAGTTCCTTGACGCTCGGCACGTGGCCGGTCGCTTTCCAGTACGCGGCGGCCAACAGCCAGACCGCGACGAACGCGACGGCCACCCGGATGGCCGCGCGAACCGGCGATCGCCCGCCCGTGCGATCGGCCGGAGAGTCGGGCACCGTGCTCATTCGCTGCCGGTATTCGACTGGCTGGCGATCAGGATCGCGCCGCACTTCGTCTTGTGGCCATCCCGGGCGACGGCGCGACTTTCGATAATCGCGGTGTCGTCGCCTTCATCGATGTAATTGACGCCGTGAAGCGGGCAGGTAACCGTGTCGTTGCGACGGGCAATTCCCTTGCCGTCGATTTTGGCGATGCCTGACGCACTGGTCACGACGCCGCCATGACTGTGCTTGTCCCCGAGAACAATAAACGGGCGAGTCATATAGAGGCCTCCTGCTATTTTGAATGTGCCGCTTCGAGCGATCGGTATTTAATTCGCGGTATTCGGTGGGCGAATGTTGAAATCGGTAATTAATGCCGTTGAGTGGCCGCCGTCACCGCTGATTATGTCCGGCGTACGCCGGATCGAGGGCGAAAATCAAATCAGGGCTGGTGTGCCATTCTATCCGAGTTCCAATCCCCGGTTGGCACTCGCTATCAAGCTGATGATATTCTAGTGGCCAAGGCGCCATAAAATAGGGTTATATCAATTGGTGCAGAATGGTTTTACATTTTTGTGTCATTTTAAAAACGAATGCCGGGCCGGCT
Organism: Burkholderia sp. Ac-20384; assembly: GCF_017104605.1. Lineage (NCBI taxonomy): Bacteria > Pseudomonadati > Pseudomonadota > Betaproteobacteria > Burkholderiales > Burkholderiaceae > Burkholderia > Burkholderia sp. Ac-20384. The sequence continues at coordinate 18,223 of NZ_JAAGPE010000098.1, forward strand.
TCATTGGTATTCGTTATCGCGCTTTCGAGAGGGCAGGTTTTTGCGCTGCGGCGCGTTTAATAGAAAAACGTAACAGGTGAGAGAGACCCGCATGGATGTCAACTCGCAACTGCCGTCTCTGTTCAGTGCTTTGAATCGTCTTCACGTACTCGACGGGCCGGGTTCGATCTCGTCCTTGCAGATCGAACGCTGGAGCGGCCGCGAAGCGCTGTCGGAGATCTATCGCTGGGACGTCTACGCACTCTCCACCGACCCCGGGCTCGATCTCGATGCGATGGTCGGGCAGCGCGTCACCCTCACCACGACGCTGGCGAACGGATCGACGACGACCCGTAGCGGCCTCGTGGCCGAGGCCGGATGCGTCGGCTATGACGGCACGCTGGCCCGCTACCACCTGCAACTGGTGCCATGGCTGGAGGCGCTCGCGCACGGCCGTGATCAGCGCACGTTCGTGAACCGGACGGTTGCCGAGGTGCTCGACACGGTGTTCGCGGCCTACCGCAGCAGCGCCCGCTGGCGTTTCACCGCCGATGCCAACCAGCGTATCGACGCGCTCGGGCCGTGCGAATACCGCGTGCAGTACCGCACCCACACGCATCTCGATTTCGTGTGCCACGTGCTGGCGGAAGCCGGCCTCGGCTTCTGCTTCGTCGAGGACGATGACGCGCCGGCGGGCCATACGCTGCTCGTCTTCGACGACAGCGCGCAGCTCCCCGAGGACGACACCTCCCGGCGCCTCGGCGGCCTGCCGCTTCGCCTGAACGGCATGGCGGTCGGCACCGGCGACGTGATTCTGGGCATGGGCCAGGCCGTCTCGCTGACGGCCGACCGGGTGACGCTGATCAGCAGCGACTATCGCGGCAACCAGTCGGTGACGGCGACGGCGAGCGTGGTCAATCCGGCCGGCTTTCGCGAGCTATACGACGACGTTGGGCCGGAAGCGTTCGCGACACTGCGCGCGGCCGAGGACACGGCGCGCCGGCAGGCCGATGCGATCCTGTCCGAGGCGCGCTGCTGGACGGGCTGCAGCACGCTGCAAACGGCGCGGGCCGGCCGGGCGCTGCGCGTCGCCAACGCGCCGTGGCAACAGGTGCGCGGTTCGGCGGAAACGCCCGACACCTTTCTCGTCACCGAAGTGACGCATGTCGGTATCAACAACCTGCCGCGTACCGTGATGGACGCGCTGCAGCAGACGCTTGGCACGCTGCCGCCGGACGATCTCGATCCGCGCGTGCTGAAGGAGGCGGGGATCGGCGGTTACGCGAACCGTTTCACGAGTGTGCCGCGCGAGCAGGTCTGGCGCCCCATCCTCGACGACGGGACGGGCCAGCGGCTGAATCCGGTGCCGACGGCGCTGGGCGCGCAATCCGCGATCGTGGTCGGCCCGCAGGGCGAGTCGCAGCCGGGCGCCACCGGCCCGGTTCACACGGACGCGCAGGGCCGGTTGAAGCTGCGCTACCACTGGCAGGCGGACGGCGACACGGGCGTGTTCGCGACGCGCGCGATGCAGCGACTGGCCGGCGATGGTCATGGCCTGCAGCAGACGCAGCGGATCGGCCATGAAGTGCTGGTGCAGTTCATGAACGGCCTCGTGCATCGGCCGGTGATCCTCGGCGGCTTGTTCAACGGCCGTGGCGAAGGCGGCGAATCGCCGACACCGGGCGGCGAGACGGGCCAGCCGCTCGACGAGTCGATCTACGCGAAGGCGGCCGATCATGCGCCGAGCGCGCAGGGCAACCAGGTCGGGGGGTACAGCCCGGCGTGGCACGGTGGCGGCGCGGGCACGCAGCGGCACAACCACGCGGGGGCGCTGTCCGGCTTCAAGAGCCAGGGATTCGACGCACAGGGCCACAATCAGCTGGTGACGGACGACAGCGACGGCATGGGGCGCCTGCAGATGGCGACGACGCACGCCGCGACCCAGTTCAACCTCGGTCACCTGCGTCACCAGGCGGACAACTATCTCGGCAGTTTTCGCGGCCAGGGCGTCGAGCTGCGTTCCGACGCGTATGGCGCCGTGCGCGCGACGCGCGGCGTCCTGATTTCGAGCTATGCGCCGGATCCGGCGCAACCCGCCGGCGACGTCGCCGCGCTGAAGTCGTTGCTGGCGCAACAGTTGGCGCTGGCGCGCACCTTCGACAAGGCGGCCGACACGCACCGCACGTTGCCGCTTGCCGCGCAGCGCGGCGTGCGCAAGGCGGGCGAGTCGTCGCTCGACGGCGAAGCCGCACCGCTCGACGCGCTGTCGCGCAGCCTGGCGACCACGGTGAGCGCGAACGGGTTCGAGCAGGCCACGGCCGACGCAGCGCAACGCGGCACCGGCAATGCGCTGCCGCATACGGGCGACGCGTTGCTGGGCATCGCCGCTCGCGGCGGCCAGGGGCTGTTCGCGGGCCAGGCGCTGCAGTGGGCTGCGGGCGAGACGCTGACGGTCGGCAGCGGGGGCGATACCAACCTGGCGGTCAGCCGGTCGTTGCGGGTCCACAGCGGCCAGGGCATCGGCTGGCTGGCCGGCGCGAACGGGACGGGCGTGGCGAGCGAGGCCGGCCTCAGCCTGATTGCAGGCAAGGACAACCTGGACCTGCAGGCGCAGCACGGCACGCTGGCACTGCGCGCGAAGGACGACCTGACGGTGGCCGCGACGAAGAGCGACGTCGAACTGGCCGCCGGGCAGGCACTGCGGCTTGCCGTGAGCGGCGGCGCGTCGCTGCTGATCGAGGGCGGCAATGTCACGTTCGAGTGCCCGGGCAACCTGACGGTTCACGCGGCGGACCATCAGTTCCAGGGGCCGACCGACCTCGACAAGGCGAAGGGCGCGTGGGGCGATCACGGGCTCTACAACGAGTATTACTGGCTGCGCGACGCGCAGACCGGCGGCGCGGTGAAGGGGCTGCCTTACCGGATGGTCGGCGCGCATGGCGACGCGCTGGCTGCGCGCAGCAGCGCCGGCGACGGGCGGACGGCGACCTATTCGACCCAGGCCGCGGCGAAACCGATCCGGGTCGAATACACCGGCAACGAGGACATCGATCATGGCTGGAGCTGATACGGTCGCCGTCCCGAAGGTGCTGACCCAGACCGACAGCACGCCGATGGCGCAACAGGACGGGCATCCGGTCGCGGTCGAGCTGGTCAGGCTCGTGGAATACACGGTCAATATCCGTTCGTTTCACCCGAACAAGAAGTTCGAGCGGCTGGGTTTCCGCTTTCATGGCGACACGCGCGGCTTTTCGCTGGAGGAGAGCTTTCACCCAAGCTACCTGGCTCGCCAGACCGGCAAGGTGACGTCGCGCGTGTGGCAGCTGTATGCGTGCAATCTGGCGGCGGGCAGCAAGGACAAGTTCCAGGACCGGCTGAGACGCACGAAGTACGCGGGATCCAACACGTCGTCGGGGCCATGGTGGGCCTCCGACGGTCCCGAGCCCTATACCGAGAAGAAATACCAGCCCGATGGAACCGCCGATGCGAACGCCTTCGAGCAGGGGCACGCAGGAGAACAGATCGCCGAAGTGACGTCGTGGTACGGGGGCAAGAACTTTGCGTTCCTGGGATCGCGGCTGGACTGGAATACGCTTCACACCACCGTCGTTCCGACGCTCGACGCGCGTGGGCATCTGTGGATCCGGGTCGAGCGCGTGCGCCGCTGGATGGACATCTGCATGCTGGTCTATGGCGACGGGTTCCCCAACTGCGAATCGTTCATCGAGGACCCCGCGGGCAACAAGCTGTTCCTCGGTACCCACGTGCGGATCGGCACGCCCGCCACCCACCTCGCCGGCGACAACAAGCGCATCATGTTTGCCAACGTATTGCGGGTGGAACTGACGCTCGACGGCAACTTCGGATCGAAACTCTGGATCTTCACGCAGGCGCTCGGCGGCACGCCCGACCGGCGCGATGACTACCCGGCGATCCGCGACATCAAGACCGCGCCGGGCACGCCGACGCGCCACATGAGCGACCCCGATCCGTCGGGGTGGTCCGGTGTGCCGGGCGACGGGCCGCCCGTCATCCTGCCGGGCATGGACGTTGTCTCGTGGCCGGCCGATCCGCTCAGCAAGATCGGCGACGGCGTGAGCGGCGGGCTGGGCAAGCCCTTGCATATTTCCGCATACGAGAACGTGGGTGCCGTCTGGCAACGTCTGCAGGACAGCTTCAAGCGACCGCCGGCTACCCGTGACACGACCGTTCAGGCCTGGAATGACTACCACCTTCATCGAAATCCCAACGAGGGCCGCGCGCCCGATAGCGAAGACCTGGATCCCAAGCTATGGAAGAAGTAGTGCCAACGCCGTCGTCGGCGCGTCGCGTGAGGTGGCGTTACGTCGTGTTGCTGGTTGTCGTGCTGCTCGCGGCAATCGTGTTCGGACTGGATAGGAGTCGGCGCATGCCATTGATCTACGTGATTCCGGAAGGCTACGTCGGCCCGGTGGTCGCATTGTTCGACCAGCGTGACGGGGTCGAGCCGCTCCATGCGAAGGACGGGCTCGAGGTGCGGGTGCCCGCGAACGGCATCGTCAAGATAAAGGGCAACCCGAAACTCGGCCATTCGGTGGCGTTTCCGAAGAGCACGGTGGTGTTCGAACTGGAGAAGCGCGACGGCAGCCGCGAGGTGCTCCAGGAAGCGATCAACCCGTGGCAGGACTACGACCGGAACGACGATCCGCACTGGAAGGTCGGTATTCGCGATGCGCAGGGGAATCTGCGCACCATCGCCGTTTCCGACCGGAAGGACGGTTTCGTGTTCGACGATTTCCCCGAGTCGGACCGCAGCCGCGTCATGGTTTTCTGGCACGAGTCGTGTCAGGACCGCGTGTTCGGTCCGGAGTCGGATGCGTATCTGGCCGGCGAAAAGTCCGCCGAGGAACTGCACGTTCCGCCGTGCGGCGAGTTCGTCGTGGGCGCCTTCGATCACATCCGGCAGTGGCCGGAATGGATGTTCCTGCGCGGCAAGGGCAAGCAGGAAAAATCGGGCGTCAGGAATCCTACGTACAGCTCGATCCAGGAGCTGGTCGACGAGGCGAATGCGCGGGTGGCCAGGAAGCAGGCCGACGCGATCAACTGAGCGATTCCGCGTGACCGGCGGCGAGCATCGCGGCCGGCGTGACGCAAGAGGACGGAATGGACATTGCTGCTGCATTGAAGGGCTATTCGCAGGCGACTCGCCAGATCCAGATCGATACGGCGATGTCGGGCGCATTCGCGGTCGAGCGGTTTCATGGCCGGGAAGCGATGGACGAGTCCTTCCGGTTCGAGATCGACGTGCTGTCGAGCACGCCGTTCCTCGACCTGAATCCGTTGCTCGGCACGGCGATCCGCCTGCGTCTCGCGACCGGCGCGGGTGAGCGCTGCTGGAACGGGTACGTCGTGCGGGCCGCGTACAGCGACAGCGACGGCGAGATCACGCGCTACCGGCTGACCATGGCCTCCTGGCTCGAACTGCTCCGGCTGCGCCGCAACTGCCTGTATTTCGTCGGCCTCGATACCGAGGGCATCTGCGAGCGCGTGTTCGGCGACTATCCGGAGGCGCATCGACGCTATGAACTGAAGGAGCCGTTGCGCACGTTCGATCTGCGTGGCCAGTATCGCGAAACCGACTTCGACTTCGTGATGCGCCAGTTGTCCGAGGCCGGCCTGTCGTTTCGGATCGAGCATGCACAGGACGCCGGCGAGAAACCGTCCGGCAACCATACCGTCGTGGTGTTCGACCGGCGCGCCGAACCGCCCAAAGGCAGCACCGTCGCCTATAACCGGCAGGACGTGGGCGACCCCGACGGCGTGATGACCTATTTCACCACGCGGCACCAACTGGTCCCGGATCGCGTCACGGCCGCGAGCTGGAAAGCCAGCAATCTCGTCGCGCTCGCCGGGCATGCCGAGGGCGAGGCCGATCGCGATGCACCCGCGATGCCCGCGCGCGAAGTGCTGGACGCGCAGCGTGCCGGCCGCTTCGAGACGTCGGACCAGGCGCAGCGCTACGCGTCGCAGCGTCTCGACGCACTGCGCCTGTCGAAGCGGATTCACTATGGCGCCGGCTCGTCGCGTACGCTGGAGATCGGCAAGGTTCACACGCTGACCGGCTATCCGGACGGTACGGTTTCGTTCGTCCCGCTGACGCTCGAGCACGAGGCGGTCAACAATCTCGGTGCCGATATCGCGCAACTGCTCGAGCACGGCGAACTGGAGCAGGGGCTCTATCGCAACCGCTTTGCCGCGGTGCCGCCGGGCGTGCCGATCGTGCCGCCTCATCGCGACCGGCCGGTCGTGCAGGGCGTGCAGACCGCGATCGTCGTCGGCGAGCCGTCGAACCGGGTGAGCAGCACGCGCGACCACCAGGTGCGCGTGCAGTTTCCGTGGATGCGCGGCACGGCGCCGCTGCCGGGCGGACTGACCGACACCGCGAGCCGGTCGAACCCACAGGGGCATGCGCCCGGCGACCATCGATCCGGCGTGGTCGCGCGCATCGCCGAACAGGCGGCGGGCCCGAATTTCGGCCACAGCTTTACGCCGCGCATCGGCGCGGAAGTCGTGGTCGGCTTCGACTCGGGAAACATCGACATGCCGGTCGTGCTGGGCCAGCTTTACGGCGGCCGCGTGCAACCTCCGTTCGCGGCCGGTGAAGGCAGCAGCGCGAATCACGCGGGCGTGCTGACCGGCATGCAGACGCAGACACTCGACGGCACGGCGGGCAGCCGCTGGGTGATGGACGATGCGTCGGGCCAGTTGCGTCATGAACTGGGCAACAGCGTCGCGAACAGCCGGCTTGCACAAGGCTATCTGATCGATCAGCAGGGCGCGGTGCGCGGCGCCTATCGCGGCGAAGGTTTCGATCTCGCGACCGAAGGCTGGGGTGTCGTGCGGGCGGGCGAAGGCGTACTGGTGTCGGGCACCGCGCGCACGGAAGCGGCTTCGACGCAGATGGATCTGGGAGAGAGCGTTGCCCAGTTGAAGCAGGCGGTGAAAACCGCACAGGGTCTCGACGAAGCGGCGGCGCGCGCAACGGCCGGCCGGCTGACGGCGAACGCCGCGCAGGCGGATTTCCTGAAGGCGATCGATCCCGCGCAGGACGGCAAGTACACGGGCGCGGTGAACGGGCAGAGCGCGACCAAACCGGCTGCCGGCGGAACCGGCGGCAGCGGGGATCAGGTCGAGCGCTTCGCTGTGCCCGCCGTCGTGCTGGAGTCGCCGCAAAACGTCGTGATGAGTACCGGCAACAGTGCGGTGTCCTATGCGGAGAAGCACGTGCACCTGACCGCGCAGGGTGATGCGCATCTGGCTGCCGGCGCGACGGTCGCCGGGGCGTCCGGCGATGCGGCGAGCGTGTACGCGGCCGCGGGCGGAATCAAGGCCGTGGCCGGCCACGGGCCGGTCAGTGTCGAGGCGCATGCGTCGTCGATGCAGATCCTGGCCGACCAGTCGGTGCGCATCACGTCGTCGGATGACCGGATCGACGTGCTCGCGAAGGATGCGATCGTGCTTCAGCAAGGGCCGAGCCGGATCACGCTGAAGGGCGCGGACATCCTGGTCGAGACGCCCGGATCGTTTGCCGTCAAGGCGGGTGCCCATCCGTTCATGGGGCCGGGTGCGCAGTCGCCGGTGCTGCCGGCGCTTCCGATACCCGTGCCGCTTGCGCTTTACGACGAGCAACTGCGCTTCGTCAACGCGGACGGCGTGCCGCTGTCGAAGGTTGCCTATCAGTTGAAGCTGGCCGACGGCACCACGGCGTCGGGCGTGACCGATGACGCGGGCAAGACCGAGCGCGTGGCGTCGGCGAGCCCGCTGGGGATCCTGTCGGCGCTGCTGACCCCGACCCAGATGGTGGACTGCTGCGGACGCACGTCGGGCACGCCGCCAGCGCCGGTCGAAGTCAAGATCAAGGGCGTGCAGACGAACCAGTTTCAGTTGGGGGAATCGGAGAAGTCGGTCGAGGTCGACGCCCATGAGCGGGTGCTGACCGCGGGCGAGATTGAAATGGCCAGGACAGTCTTCAAGGACGGTATCGACTACGACAAGGTGCGGGTGCACAAAGGGAGTTACTTCTGGTTCAACCTGCAAAACAAGAACACCGCCGTCACGCCGAACGGGAAGATGTATTTCCTTGACGACCTGTACGTCGACGATTTCTCGGCAATGAACGGCCCGAACATCTGGAAAAGAAGCCTGTTCATGCACGAAATGACCCACGTTTGGCAGTACCAGCTTGGGTATGCGGTGCGATGGCATGCGCTGACCGTCACGATTCGAGGACAGAGCGCATACGAATACACCGTCGCGCCAGGTGCGGTATTTCACGATTACAACATGGAGCAGCAGGGCAACCTGGTCGCGGATTACTACGCCGTGCAGGTGCTGAAGGCGCCTTTCGCCGTCTTTCATCGTGGCTACGTCGGCACGCCGTTCGAGCTCGATCATGTCCTTGCTCCGCTCCTCGAGGATCCCAAGAATGCAGACAATCTTCCGAAGTAGTGTGTTGGGTGTGCTCGCGTGCCTGCTCTGTCTGTCGCGCGCGATGGCGACGTCGGAAGCGCCCATCGAGCTGGAAATCAAACAGATCGACGGGAACCCTGCTGCCTGCCTGCCGCTGAATGACGAACGGGCCGAGAGCGTCATCCAGATCCGCACGGTCGGGGTCGCCAGGCCAACCGGCCCGGCGAGCCCCGACGTGACCTACTGGTGGTTCGATGTGCCGGCGGAGGCCAAGCCTGTCTACCTGAAGCGCGGCGAGTGCCTCGTGTATGGGCAGCGCGTGAACGGCGCGATCGTCCGTACGCCGCCCAAGCCGCTGGAACTCAATCGGACCTACTACATCTCGATCATTCCGGGCGGGGATTCCGGGCCGGTCTACAGCGCGGCGTTCTGCACGCTCAAGCGGCCCGGTGGCGGCGTGAATATCGCGGTGCCACAGAACGACCGGAATCCATGTGCCGCCAATCACTGAGCGACGCATGGTGAACATGTTCGAATTCCTGATTGATTCGAGTGGCGGCGTCGATGCAGCCACGGATGGATACGGAGCATGAGGAACATGTTGCGAAGCTGCGCAATGGTGGGCGTGTCCTGCTGCCTGCTCGCCTCCCGTGCAGACGCGATGTCGCATGGTCCCGTCCGTCTGGACATCAGGCAGATCGACGGAAAACCGGCTGCTTGCCTGCCGGCAAGTGACGACACGGGTTCCGACCCGATCCAGATCCGCGGGGTCGGTGTGACGAGACAAACCGGCCCGGTCAGTCCCGTTGTCACGTATTGGGAGCTGGAGGTTCCGGAGCGTGCGCCGCCGGTTTATCTGAAGCGAGGCGAGTGTCTCGTCTATGGCCAGACCGTGGCCGGGGCGGTTGTGCGTGCGGCGCCGAAGGCGCTGGACGACAACAAGTTCTACAGCATCTCGATCTTACCGGGGGGGGACTATGGCCCGGTGTACGGCTCGGTGTTTTGCGTGATCAGGCAAGCGGGGGGCGGTGTCCGCATTGCGACGCCGGGGCAGGAAGGGAACCCGTGCGCGCCGGCCGGACACTGAACGGCGCAATGGGCGTCGAGTCGTGCCGTACCGGCGATTGATCACATTCTGGTGCCGTTCCGGGAAGAGCCAGGGAATGCAGGCGATGTTCCGAAGCAGCGCGCTGGGCTTGCGCGCGTCGTAACGAAAGCGAAAACATTCATGTCGACGAATATGGACGTTCTGAAAAAACTCGCCGGAGACTGGTCGCAGCACGACCGGTTTCTCTGGGTCACCACGCCGCCGGGCGCGAACGCGCTGATCGCCGAGAGTCTTCACGGGTGGGAGGCGGTCGATCACGGCGGCTACCGGTTTCAGTTGACGGCGTTGTCCGGGAACGCGGCGTTGCCGCTGGAGCGCCTGATTGGCGCGACGGTCCTGATCGAATGGCGTGCGCGGGAAGGCAGCGACGTCCGCCGCCCCGTTCACGGACACATCATTGCGGCGGAGCGGATCGGCTACAACGGCGGGCTGGCCCGCTTTCGTCTCGAAGTCGAGCCGTGGCTCGCGGTGCTCCGTCAGCGCGTCGATCACTACAATTTCCAGAACGCCAGCGTGCTCGACATCAGCGAGCAGATCTTCGGCTATCACACCGCGGGCACCGTGGCACCCGCGTGGCGCTGGGCGCTGGCCGATCCCGCCAGATACCGCAAGCGCAGCCTGACCACCCAGGCCGGTGAATCCGACTTCGATTTCCTGCGGCGGCTGTGGGCCGAAGAGGGCATCTTCTACTGGTTCGAGCACGCCGGCGACGCCAATGCGTCCAGCCTCGGCAAGCACACGCTCGTGCTCGCCGATTCGAACCAGCACTTCACGCCGGACAAGCCGGAGGTCATCGGCTTTCACCAGACGAGCGACGGCGATCCGGCGGGCAGCATCCAGCACTTCATGACCGCGCGTCGCTGGCGGATCGGCCGGGTCGCACGCGCCAGCTGGGATCACCGCACGCTGTCGAACCGGTTGACCGGCGCGCAGGCCGACGGCGTCGCGATGGCCGGCGAAGATCGTGACGTTGCCGGCCCGTATGCGTTCCAGACCGCCGCACTCGGCGATCAGCGTGCGCGCCAGCAACTCGACGCGCAACGCGTGGCCGCGCTGTGCAGCGAAGGGCGCAGCACCTGCATGGCGCTGCATCCGGGAATGCGTTTCGCGATCAGCGGGCATCCGGCGCTGAAGGCGTCGGACGCGTTCGTGTGCCTGCGCGTTCAGCACAGCGTGCGCGCGAACGTCGATGCGGACGTGCACGCGGCGATCGAGCAGACGCTCGGCGACATACCGCCGATGCTGGATACCGACGTGAACGAGTACGGCGTCGCCCATGCGCTGCACGCCGCGCTCGGCAGCGGGACGCACGATGGCGCGCCGCTGGTGGGCAACGAAGCGGTCTATGCAAACAGCTTCGTCGCGTTGCCGGCCGGACAGACATACCGGCCGCTGAGCGAAGGCGGTCACGGCGCACGCTCGCATCCCGTGGTGGCCGTACAGGGTGCGCAAACGGCGATCGTCGTGGGCGCGGGCGATCCGGTTCACACCGATCGCGATCACCGGGTCCGGATCCAGCACCATGCGCAGCGCGGGCAGAAGGCCGCGAGTCTCGAGGATCATCCGCACGCGGCCAACGCGCCTGCCGACCGGAATGCCGGCACATGGACACGCGTGCTGACGCCGGTCGGCGGCGACAACTGGGGCGGCGTGACCGTGCCGCGCGTCGGGCAGGAAGTGTGGACCGACTGGCTCGAGGGGCAACCGGACCGGCCGGTGGTGGTCGGTTCGCTGTACAACGGCCAGGGCAATGCCGATGCGCAGCACAACGCGCAAGCGGGCGGTCCGGCCAGCAGTACCGGCAATGCGGCCGCGTGGTTCGCAGGCAATGGCCACCCCGCGGCACTGACGGGCATCAAGACGCAGGACCTGAACCTGAGCCAGCAAGGGACGGGCGGCTATCGGCAGTTCCTGCTCGACGACACGGCCGGCGAGGCGAGCGCGCGTCTTTATACGACGGACCACAACAGCGGGTTGACGCTGGGTCATCTCAAGCAGATTCAGGACAACCAGCGGCAAGCCGATCGCGGGTATGGCATGGAGTTGACGACCGACGCTGCCGCCGCGTTGCGCGGCGGCTCGGGCATGCTCGTCAGCGCGGCGCGTGGCGCCAGCCAGATGGATGCGAGTGCGGCGGGCCAGGTGCTGACCCAGAACCGTCAACTGCTCGACGGCCTCGCGGAGGCGGCGCGCGCGCAAGGTGCCGAGCCGGCACAGCCCGCGGCAAGCGTC
>NZ_JAAGPE010000099.1:0-29906 GCF_017104605.1 Burkholderia sp. Ac-20384
TGCCCGGCTGCAGCAATGTCTTGCGCACCTCGCGCGCGGTCGCCTTCGCGCGCTCGGGCCACGCAACGCCCGCGAACAACGGATACAGCGCGGCGGCCGTCACGGCGTCGCGCGGCTTGCGCTGCTGCCAGTCGTAGTCGCCGTAGTAGCCGCGACGGTTCCACAGATAGCGGTTGATCGCGGCCGCACGCCGCGCCGCGCGCGCTGAAAAATCGCTCACGCATGCCACGTCGCGCGTGACCGTGCAACCCTTCACGATCGTCGTCTCGAGATGGAACATCAGGCTGTTCAGGTCGACCGGCACGATCGACGTCGTGCGGATCGTCGCGAGCGTCTTGCCGTCGCCGAACCAGCGCGAGCTGTAGTCCCAGCCGCTTTCGGCGCCCGCGCGCAGGTCGCGGTAGACCTCGTTCGCCGGACGCGCCGGCACGGACTTCGCGGTCGTCACGTCCTCGAGATACGACTCGTCGCGCGGCGTATCGCTCGCGTCCCAGTAGCGGTTCAGCGCCGCGCCGTCGGGCATCGCGACCACGTGGCGCGTGGCCTGCCCGCGCGGCGTCGTGGTTTCGCCCTGCATCCAGTACGCATGTTCCTTGCGCAGTTCCGGCAGGTATTTCTGATAGACCTTGTCGCCTTCGGCCTGTGCGGCGAGCGTGACCATGTACGCGAAGAACGGCGGCTGCGAGCGGCTCGCATAGTACGTGCGGTTGCCATTCGGGATGTGCCCGATCGTGTCGATCAGATGGGCGAAGTTGTCGAGCATGTTGTCGACGAGATCCTCACGGCCCGACACCTGCAGCCCGAGCATCGTGAAATAGGTATCCCAGTAGTAGCCCTCGCGGAAGCGGCCGCCTGGCACGACATACGGCTTCGGCAGCGGAATCAACGAGCTGTATGGCGGCACTGTCGCGCTCGTGCGCGTGAGCTGCGGCCACAGCCAGTCGATGTGCTGGCGCAGCGTCTGGTTCGGCGGCGGCGTCACGCCACCTTCCGGGGGCGGCGTGAAATGCTGGCCGACGAACGCCTTCAGCGAGAAGCCAGGCTGCGATTTCTGTTGCTGATACAACTGCACGATCGTCGCGGGATCGCTGTCGGGTGTCGCGTCGACGAAGGTCTTCTGGTCCGGATAGATCTGCGCGGTCTGCACCGCGACGAACAGGTCGCCATAGAGCTGGCTCGGCGGCGGCAGCAGCGTGCCCGATGCGGGGGCGGCGATCGCGGCCGTGGCCGGCGGTGACGACTGGGCTGCTGCCTGCGCGGCGGCCTGGTTCGCGTTGTCGGCCTGCGCGGCGCAGCCGGCAACGGCGAGATACGCAACGGCGAGTGCGGCGGCCCAGCGAAGACGCGGCGCGGGTGGGGCGAGAGGCGGTGAGAGACGGCTTGAGAAGCGCGTTGAGAATCGAGATGCAATCGATGCGGCACGACGTGACGTCATGACGTGTCCCCTCCTTTCGATGGTGAGTGGGTCGGCACGAGGTCTCGTTCGCGCGCGCGCTCGTCTCGATGGCCCTCGATCGATACGCGTCGTTTTGTGGTGCGAGTGGGTCCGACTGTCGCACGAAACGTGCACATCAAGCAAGTTTCGATTCGCGCGACTCTCGCAGATAACCGCGCATGGCCCGCCACGCACGGGCGTCGAGCGCATCCGCATCGGTCTCGCCGCGCGCACCCGCTGCGTCGACGATCCCTTTCACGATCGCGAGCAGGTCGTGTGCAACGACATCGGGCGCCGCGACACGCGGCGCATCGCGCAGCGCGAGCGCGTGCAGCAGCGTCGCGTGGATGCGATCCGCGACGCGTGCGGTGCGCGCGCCGAGCGGCAGCCGCGCCTCCTCGAAATCGATCAGCCGCGCGAGCACGGGACGGCGCATCTGGTGCGCGACGGCCGCGCGCACCAGGGCGCGCAGCACGTCGTCGCATGACGACAGCGCGCCAGCCCGGTCGACATCGTCGAGCAGATGCGCACTCTCGCGCTCGACGAGCGCGGCCGTCAGCGCATCGCGATTCGGGAAGTATTGATAGAGCGAACCGATGCTCACGCCGGCCAGCGCCGCGACCGCGTTCGTCGTGTAACCGTCGAAGCCGTCGCGCTCCAGAATGCGAGCAGCGGCCTCGACGATCGCGTCGACGGTGGCCAGCGAGCGGCGCTGGCGCGGCGCCTTGCGGGGCGACAACGGACTCCGCGGAGACGATTCGGACATGGTCGGAATGCGAGTTTCGTATATGAGCAAACGCTCATATTCTAGAAATGCCCTTCCCCTCCGTCAAAAGGAATCAGCGTGACCCGGCAAACCGCGCCCCCGCCCACCGTGTTCATCGTCGTGAAAACGCGCCCCGAATGGCCCGGCTTCCCCATGCTCGAACGCTTGCGGCCGCTGCGCGAATACATCGCGCCGAGCCGCGAAACTCAGGGCGAATGCGTATCGCGGCACGACAGCGACACCGCGTACGACTCGGCTCGCGTGACCGATGGACGTATCGGATACGCGCAGGACCACCACGCGCGCGAACTCGTGATCGAGGCGCTTCGCGAGACGCCGCCCCAGGATCGCTGCTTCGACATCGTCGAAATCCTGCCAGGTGTCGAGAGCGCAGATGCGGCCGACGACGACGAAGTCGCGCTGTCTGCCGTGCAGGCGCATGCGGGATACGGACGCGATGCAAGCGCCACGTTTGCGCAGTCGTTCTTTCCGAACCACCCGCAAAAAGAGATGACTGTTGCAACATGCGGAACAACTGTTGTCGTACGTGACTCAACGGTCACATTGTGGGCATAATGGCGTCTTTACCGCGTGCCCAGCCCATGTCGCCCGTCTTTCTAGCACCGCTCATCGTTGCCTGTGCGTTGTTCATGGAAAGCGTCGACGCGAACATCATCGTCACCGCCCTTCCCGCGATGGCGAGGGACTTCGGGCACAGCCCCGTCACATTGAACATTGCGATCACGGCCTACGTGGTCGGGCTCGGCGTGTTCATCCCGATCTGCGGCTGGCTGGCCGACCGCTTCAGCGCACGCTCCGTATTCCGCACCGCGATCGGCATCTTCGTCGTCGGCTCGCTGATGTGCGCGGCCTCCAATTCCCTCGGCGTGCTCACGTTCGCGCGCTTCATCCAGGGTGTCGGCGGCGCGATGATGGTGCCCGTCGGCCGCATCATCATCTTCCGCGCCGTGCCGCGCTCGGATCTCGTGCGCGCGATGAACTACCTCGCGATTCCCGCACTGTTCGGGCCCACGGTCGGGCCGCTCGTCGGCGGCTTCATCACGACCTACCTGCACTGGCGGATGATCTTCTTCATCAACGTGCCGATCGGCATCTACGGGATCTACCTCGCGAGCAAGCACATCGCGAACACGCGCGAGCCCGATCCCGGCCCGCTCGACTGGTTCGGCTTCCTGCTGTCGGCCAGCGGCGCCGCGCTGCTGCTGATGGGCCTCACGCTGATCGACGGCTCGCTCACGTCGCGCTCGAACGCGCTCGTCATGTGCGTGACCGGTACCGCCCTGCTCGCGCTCTACGTGCCGTACGCGCGCCGCAAGGAGCGCCCGGTGCTCGACCTCAGTTTCCTCAAGATCCCCACGTATCACGCGAGCGTCGTCGGCGGGTCGCTGTTCCGTATCGGCCTCGGCGCGGTGCCGTTCCTGCTGCCGCTCGCGCTGCAGGAAGGGCTCGGCATGAGCGCGTTCCATTCGGGGCTCATCACGTGCGCGTCCGCGTTCGGCGGCGCCATGAGCCGCTCGACGGCCACGCATACGCTGCGCCGCTTCGGCTTCCGCACGGTGCTGATCTACAACGCGGCATTCGCGGGGCTCGCGATCGCCGCGTACGGCGTGTTCCATCCCGGCATGGCGACCTGGGCGATCTGGCTGATCGTGCTCGTCGGCGGCATCTTCCCCGCGCTGCAGTTCACGAGCCTGAACTCGATGATCTACGCGGACATCTCTCCGCGCGACGCGGGCCGCGCGACGAGCCTCGGCAGCGTCGTGCAGCAGATGTCGCTCGGCCTGGGCGTGACGGTGGCCGGCCTCGTGCTGCACATTTCGCACTGGCTGCAGGGCCATCAGAAGATGGTGTGGTCGGATTTCTGGCCCGCGTTCGTCGTGGTCGGGCTGTGCTCGTTCGCGTCAATTCCGATCACGCGGCGGCTGCCGCCCGGCGCAGGCGACGAAGTCGCGCGCGGCAAGCGGTCCTAGACGACCTTCTGATAAACGGGATTCGGCGGAAGGGACAGAAGGAAACGCGGCTCGCGAAGCAAACCGGAAAAACAAAAAAATCAGCGGACATCCACACGGGGCCGGTGCACAGCCGCATGGATGTCCGCTCAGGGCTCCGGGTCTCCCGATGGGGGTTGAGAATCCCGGATTCACTTCCTGCGTGCCATTGACATATGTGCGTCGGAAGCAAAATCGTTGCGCGTCTTTATCGTTGCGCCATGAACTGCACTATAGGGAAACTTGCGCAACGCATCTGTCAACCATTGTCAGACACGGCGCATCGGCACGTCGCACGCGCGCGCCGCTTTCGCGCTAAAGTGGTTCCCGACCATCACTCCCGGCCGCCCTTCCGATGCTTACGCTCTCGACCGCCGCCGCCCGCGCACTGCATCTCGCCGCGCAAGGCTTGCTGACGCCGCCCCGCCGCAAGGCGACCAAATCCGACGTGCTCGACACGATCCGCCGGATGGCGCAGTTGCAGATCGACACCATCCACGTCGTCGCGCGCAGCCCCTATCTCGTGCTGTTCAGCCGTCTCGGCGATTTCTCGCCGCAGTGGCTCGACGAACATCTCGCCGAGGCGCGCCTGTTCGAATACTGGTCGCACGAAGCGTGCTTCCTGCCGGTCGAGCAGTTCGGCCTGATGCGCTACAAGATGCTCGATCCGTCGGGGATGGGCTGGAAGTACGCGGCCGAGTGGCATGAGCAGAATCGTCCCGAGATCGAGCGGCTGCTCGCGCGGATTCGCGCGGAGGGCCCCGTCCGGTCGGCCGATTTCGCCCGCGAGGATGGCGTGAAGGGCAACGGCTGGTGGGATCGCAAGCCCGAGAAGCAGCACCTGGAGGTGCTGTTCACGACGGGCGACCTGATGGTGTCGGAACGCCGCAATTTCCAGCGTGTGTACGACGTGCGCGAGCGCGTGCTGCCCGACTGGGACGACACGCGCGACCTGCCGCCGCGCAGCGCGGTGCTGCCCGCGCTGCTCGACTACACGTGCCGGGCGCTCGGCGTCGTGCGCGCGGACTGGGTGGCCGACTACTATCGGCTGCCGCGCCGTTCATACCACGCGGAGCTCGAGCAGCTCGCGGACGCGGGCGACCTGATCCCGGTGGCGATCGACGACTGGAAGGAGCCGGCCTACGTGCATCGCTCGCTCGAAGCGTTGCTGCCGGCCGCCGAGGCCGACACGCTGCGCTCGACGGTCACGACGCTGCTGTCGCCGTTCGACCCGGTCGTATGGGACCGCCGGCGCGCATCGACGCTATTCGGTTTCGATTACACGATTGAGTGCTATACGCCCGGGCACAAGCGGCGTTACGGCTATTTCTGCCTGCCGGTGCTGCATCGCGGGCGGCTGGTCGGGCGCATCGACGCGAAGGCGCATCGCACGCTCGGCACGTTCGAACTGAAGGCCGTGCACGTCGAGCCGGGCGTGCGGTTCGGTACGGGGCTCGCAGCGGATGTCGCGAAGGCGGTGAAGAAGCTCGCGGCGTGGCACGGCACGCCGGAAGTCACGGCCGGGCACGCCCCGCCGGAGCTGGTGAAGGCGCTGGCCGGCGCGTAGACGTCCACGCAGCCGGCCGTCAATCAGTCGCGCAGCTTGCGGAAACGCGGCGTGCCGTCTTCGAGGTTGCCGTTGAACATCGCTTCCGGCCGGACCCACAGCCCGCGCGCATGCGGCCACAGGTGTTCGTACACGACCACCGATTCCTCGGTTTCGGAATGGCGGGCAACGCCGATGTAGCGATACAGCCCGCCCTTGTAATGGCGATGCGTCGCGAGCTGTTCGGCTTCCTGTTCGGTCATGATGAGCTTCTCTTCGGCAAAAACGGAAAGCGCGTATTGTATGCGCTGCGCCGTGCGTCAGCGTTTCGCGTAGATGTCCGGGCGGCGGATCTCCATCATCCGCTCGGGATTGGCGGAGAGCTCGAAGCCGACCGGCCGGTACAGCTCGTGCGCATCCGACGTCACGAGCATGATGCGGCGCAGGCCCTGCACCATCTCCTGCGCGAACACGTGGTCGATCAGCGCGCGGCCGTAGCCGTTGCCGCGCTCGGCCGGCAGCACGAACACGTCGCACAGGTACGCGAACGTCGCGTGATCGGTCACGAGCCGCGCGAAGCCGACGAGCCGGTCGCCCACGTAGGCGCCGAAACACAGCGAGCCCTCGATCGCACGCTCGACCACGTCGCGCGGAATGCCCAGTGACCAGTACGCGTCGCGATGCAGGAAGTCGAAGATCGCGTCGACGTCGAGTTCGCGCTTGTCGGTGGAAAATCTCAGCGTGGCGGGGGTGGCAGCGGGCACGTCGGTCTCCTGTTGGTGGGGTGGAAGGCGAAACGCTGACGATACCGCGCGGCGCGAGGGGGTACAAGCGGCGCGGCTTATCGATTGCTCCCCAACCCGACAGACAGGCATCCACTCGCCCGGCTCACGGCGCCCGCAACGTCCGATCTGCCTTGCAACGCTTCAACGGCAGCGGCCGGGCCGCGACGATCCGCGTTACCTCGTGCGTGCGCGGGTCGATTTCGAGGTCGAGGCATGCGCAACCGTAGCCATGCCCGCCGGCGTTGGTGACGACCCAGCCCTTCGTCGACATGTCGGGCATCTCGTCCAGGCCCGGCACCGGCTCGTTGCCCATCGTCAACAGCGTCCAGGTGCCGTCCTTGTCGTTCAGCCACCAGTTGGCCGGCGACGGATTCTCGAGCCATCCGCAGCGCTTTTCCGGCGCGGCGACCGCCTGCGTCGCGGCAGTCAACGTAAAGGCCGCGCCAAGCATCCACATTGCAAGTCGGGCACGCGTGATTGTCATGTGATCGATCCGGAAACGAATGCACATCGGGAAACCGCAATTGCGGGTGTCGGACAGCATACCTGGCTTTCTCTCACAGGTCGCACTTCGCTCGTTGCGCATCGCGCGTCCGCATCGGCCTGCAACGCGGGGGCATCGCGCGGCACTCGCATGTTCGCTGCCGGATATCGACACACCGGAAACACACATTGCACGCGCCCGCTTACCCGCCCCCGCATTTCAGTGGATCATGTAGCCCGTGCAGGTCGATCGCAATCGACCGCACACACCGACCACGACAGACTGGAAGGAGACACCCCGATGCGTGACCGAGCCGCACTCACCGCCCCTGCCACCCGCCATCGCCTCGCGCGCCGCGCCACGTTCTGGCTCGCCGCCGCCGCGCTCGCGTCCGTCGCGTTGCCAGCCGCAGCGACCGAACTGCGCGTGATGATCTCCGGCGGATTCACTGCTGCATACAAGCAACTCGGCCCCGGTTTCACGGCCGCGTCCGGCGACACGCTCGACACGATCTCCGGCCCGTCGATGGGCGAATCGAAGGAAGCGATTCCGAACCGCCTCGCGAACGGCGAAAAGGCCGACGTGCTGATCATGGTCGGCTACGCGCTCGACCGATTGATCAAAGAGGGCAAGGTGATTCCGGCATCGCGCGTCGAGCTCGCCGATTCTCGAATCGGCATGGTTGTGCGCGCCGGCGCGCCGAAACCCGACATCGGCACCGTCGAGCAGTTGAAGGACGTGCTGCTGCACGCGAAATCGGTCGCGTATTCGGACAGCGCGAGCGGCGTCTATATCGAGAAGGAAATGTTCCGGAAGCTCGGCGTCGAGGCCCAGGTGAAGCCGAAGGCGAAGATGGTGCCGCGCATTCCGGTTGCATCGGTCGTCGCGAACGGCGACTACGAGATCGGCTTCCAGCAGGTCAGCGAGTTGCTGCCGGTGCCGGGCGTCACGTATGCGGGCAAGGTGCCCGAATCCGTGCAGTCGGTCACGCGTTTCGCCGGCGGCATTCCGGTCGCTGCCGATCATCCGGGAGAAGCGAAGAAGCTGCTCGACTATCTCGCGTCGCCGCAGGCGCAACCGGCCGTGCGGGCGACGGGCCTCGATTCGGTGACAATGTCGCCTGCCCAATAAACTCGCCACGCCGCTTCATGCCCTATCGCCTCATCGCATTCGACTTCGACGGCACGCTCGCCGATTCGCTCGACAGCTTTCTCGCCGCGCTGTCGGAAGCGTCGCGCATGCACGGCTTTCGTGACGCCACGCCCGAGTTGCGCCCGGCGCTGCGCGGCATGTCGGCGCGCGACATCATTCGTGCGCTCGACGTACCGATGTGGAAAGTGCCGCGCGTGACGATCGACATGCGTCGCCTGATGCAACCGCGCGTCGCGCAAGTGGCGTTGTTCCCCGGCGTCGGCGAGACTTTCGACGCGCTCGCTGCGCGCGGCATCCGCATCGCGATCGCCACGTCGAATACCGAGGCGATCGTGCGCGACCGGCTCGGCCCGCACGCCAGCAGCCGTGTCGAGCACTTCGCGTGCGGCATTCCACTGTTCGGCAAGGCGCGTCGCCTGCGCGCGCTCGTTCATGAGGCCGGCGTGCGCAGCGACGAAGTGCTGTATGTCGGCGATGAAATCCGCGACGCCGACGCGGCACGACGCGCGCGCATCGCATTCCAGGGCGTTGCGTGGGGCTACACCGCGCCGGACGCGTTGCAGGCGCATTGCGCGACACCGCTGCTGCCCAGTCTCGACGCATTGCTCGATCGCGTGTGACGCATTCGCGCGCTTCACGCTCCGCGCATCCGGTTCGACCCATCGCTCGATGCGCACGTCATCGCACGACACAGCCGCACGACGATGAACAGCAGATGACACCGGCGTGCATCTCGCCCGCCTCATGCGCGCAAAAATTGCCGCCGCCGCACACGCGACAGGTACGCAATACCTGTCGCCATGGTTGCGCATCGATTCGTCTTACCAACCGTTACACAAACCACAGCGCGGTTGCACCTGCTACCGGATCGCTCTCCTAGAATCAGTCGGGCCGGGAAACACTTCGACCGGCGCCGCGGCAGAGCGGCGGTCGAATCCGGCCCGGGCGCGCCCGGTCTCTCGCACAGCAACGGATCACGTGATCCGTTTTTCAACCAGAGCCCCGATCGAAAGGAGGTCCCATGAACCGCTTTCCCCACATCTCGCGCCTTGCACTGTCTGCCGCTGGCCTGCTTCTCGTCGCCGTAACGGCGACCGCGCAAACCGCACAACCGGCACCGGCCGCACCGAACGCACCGGCCGCCGCCGCGACGCGTATCCACGAAGCCGACCAGGCCTTCATCACGGACGGCACGAAGACCGTGTCGACGCAGCACGACGCGGCGCGCATCGCCGATTCGCGCACGTCGGACAGCCAGGTCAAGGCGTTCGCGCAACGCGTGTCCACCGACGATGAAAAGATCATCCAGGCGATGCGCGCAGCGAGCCCGCGCGGCGTCGACGTGCCGGCCAACGACCCCGACACGGCCGTGCTGGGCAGCATCAAGAACCTGCGCGGCGCCGAGTTCGACAAGGCGTATATCGAGCAGGTCGCGCTCGCCGGCCAGCAGAAGGCCATCTCGGCGTTCCAGGCCGAAATCGCGTCGGGCCGCGACACGAAGCTGAAGGAAGTCGCACGCCAGTCGCTGCCGATCCTGCAGAAGCACTACGCCGACGCGCAGAAGCTCGCGGAACGCCACCACCTCGCATCGGCGCAGTAACGCGCCGCAGCGCCGCGCGTCTTGCGTGGCGCACTGCGTCCCCTGTCGTCGCGTCGCCGCTCCCCTTCCGGCGGCGCGACGCCCATCAAACGTCGCACTTCACGCGTCACGTGTTACGCATTACGTCGCGAGCTTCGCCAGCAGCCGCGCACGCACCTCCGGCCATTCGTCGTCGATGATGCTGAAGCGCACCGAGTTGCGCTTGCGGCCATCCGGCATGATCCGTTCGTGTCGCACGATGCCTTCCTGCTTCGCACCGAGCCGCAGGATCGCCGCGCGCGATTTCTCGTTCAGCTCGTCGGTCGTGAACTGCACGCGCACGCATTGCAGCACGTCGAACGCATAGCCCAGCAACAACCATTTCGCTTCGGTATTCGCGCGCGTGCGCTGCGCCGATTCGCTCAGCCACGTATGGCCGATCTCGAGCTTGCGGTTCTTGCGATCGATCTTCCAGAAACGCGTGCTGCCGATCACGCGGCCCGATGCGCGATCGACGATCGCGAATGGCATCACGGTGCCGGTGGCACGGCCCTGCAATGCCGTATCGATATAAGCGTCGATCGTCTCGGGGCCCGGCACGACCGTGACCTTCAGGTTCCACATCTGGCCGTCCGCGGCAGCGTCCAGCAGCGCCTGCCGGTCGGATAAGTCGAGCGGCCTCAGTTCGACGCGTTCGCCGGTGAGGATCGGTGGTTCGAGGGAAGCAGAAGCATCGGTCATGAAGGGTTCCGGAAAGAGACGACGATGGCGGCGAAACGCCCATCATACGGCGCGTCAGCCGAGAACCGCGGCCAACCGGCGGCGAATCGCCTTCGCCTCGCCGCGCAGTGCGTCGGCAAACGCATCGACGAGCAGGCTCTTGGGCCGGTGCTCGGGCACGATCACGCTGACCCGGTACGGAAACGACCGCGTGAGCGGCCGCACGTGCAAGTCGCGCCCGACGAAATCGAGCGCGGTCAGCGGATTGACGATCGCGGCGCCGAGCCCCTGCCGCACGAACGCGCACACCGACACGGCCGACGGTGTTTCGACGACCGAGCGCGGCGCGACGCCGAGCTGCGCGAACGCCTCGTCGATCAGGATGCGGTACGGATCGTTCAGCGACAGGCTCACGAACGGACGATCGGCGAGATCCGGCAGATCGATCGCATCCTGCGCGAGCAGCGGGTGGCCGTCGGGCAACACGCACACTTCGTCGACTTCGAGCAGCGGCGTGAGCACGGTGCCGGCCGGCGCGACATCGTGCTCGGTCAGCCCGAGGTCGTAACGCTGCGCGGTCAGCCACTCTTCGAGCACCGGCGATTCCTGCGTCGCCACCGACACGCTGACGCCCGCGTGCTTCTCGTGAAAACGCCGGCACGCACCGGGCAGGATCGCGTGCGAGAACGCCGGCAGCGCGATCACCGACAACTGACCGTCGCGAAACTCGCGCAGGCGCGCGGCGGTTGCCGCGACGCGTTCAAGCCCCACATACGCAAGCCGCACGTCATCGAACAGCGTGAGCGCGGCCATCGTCGGCCGCAGCCGGCCGTGCGCGCGCTCGAACAGCGCGAAGCCGACGACCTGCTCCATGCGCGCGAGCTCGCGGCTGATCGTCGGCTGCGACGTATAGAGCATCTCGGCCGCGCGCGTCGTACTGCCGGTGACCATCAGCGCGCGAAAGACCTCGATATGGCGGTGCGTGAGCATGATCGTCTATATCAAATATGAATCGAATATCGATAAACAGGCATTTTACTGTATAGGCGATCAGGTGCATCATTCACGCTATCCGTTCATTCGACCCGATTCATCTGCCATGTCCCTCGATTCCCGCCAGCTCGCGACGCTCGCGCAGCAATACGGCACCCCGCTGTGGGTGTACGACGCCGACGTCATCCGCGACCGCATCGCCCAACTGCGTCAGTTCGACGTGATCCGCTATGCGCAGAAGGCGAACTCGAACATCCATATCCTGAAGCTGATGCGCGAGGAAGGCGCGTGCGTCGACGCCGTGTCGCTCGGCGAGATCGAGCGCAGCCTCGCGGCCGGGTTCAGCCCCGCCGGCGAGCCGGAAGGCGTCGTGTTCACGGCCGACCTGATCGACCGCCCGACGCTCGCGGCCGTGCTGAAGCACGGCGTGACCGTGAACGCCGGTTCGCTCGACATGCTCGCGCGCATCGGCGAGCACGCGCCCGGCCACCGCGTGTGGCTGCGCGTCAATCCCGGTTTCGGCCACGGCCACAGCAACAAGACCAACACCGGCGGCCCGCAGAGCAAGCACGGCATCTGGATCGACGACGTGCCGCGCGCGATCGAGATCGTGCGCCAGTACGGGCTGAAGCTGGTCGGCATCCACATGCATATCGGCTCGGGCGTCGACTACGGCCACCTGTCGCAGGTGTGCGACGCGATGGTCGATCTCGTCACGTCGCTCGGCCATGACATCGACGCGATCTCGGCCGGCGGCGGCCTGTCGATCCCGTATCGCGACGGCGAGCCGCGCGTCGACGTCGGTCACTACTTCAGCCAGTGGGACGCAGCCCGCAAGCAGATCGAGCGGCATCTCGGCCACCCGGTGCGCATCGAGATCGAACCGGGCCGCTTCCTCGTTGCCGAAGCCGGCACGCTCGTCACCGAAGTGCAGGCCGTCAACCGGCGGCCGAAGCACGATTTCGTGCTGATCGACGCGGGCTTCAACGACCTGATGCGCCCGTCGATGTACGGCAGCTACCACGAGGTGTCCGTGCACACGCATGAAGGCGCGCTGCCGACCGGGCGGCCGCTCGTCGATCTCGCGATCGCGGGGCCGCTGTGCGAATCGGGCGACGTGTTCACGCAGGACGCGGGCGGCGTGGTCACGCACCGCAAGCTGGCGCAGCCGCAGATCGGCGACCTGCTGTTCCTGCACGACGCGGGCGCCTACGGCGCGTCGATGTCATCGAACTACAACAGCCGGCCGCTCGCGCCGGAAGTGCTCGTCGATCGCGGCGCGCCGCGGCTGATCCGCCGCCGGCAGACGATCGACGAATTGCTCGCGCTCGAAACGTTCGAGTAACGCGACTCCCGCGTGACGATGGCCAACGGCCAGGCTTGCCGCTCACGGCAGCCTGGCCGTTCTGCTTTTCGGCGTACGGCCGGAACGCAGCCTGGAGCAACCCTTGGCCCGCACCGTAGCACCTGATCCTTCTCATCGCGCGCAACCGCAGCAGATCGCTTGCGCCACCTTTCTCACACAGAGAAAAACATTCCACGTCGCGTGAAAAGTGCACGCATCTTTGGAAACACATTCCCTTTTGACAAAACTAAGATTGCCCTCAGTCGCACCGCATTCCTGTCGCCGGATACGCATCGACGATGCATCCGGTCCAACACACTCGCAATGCTGCACGGGCAATCATGACTCGCACGCTTGAACGCTTCGACGCGCACGCCGGCCTCCGCTGCCGCTCACGCGCCTGCCTCGTCCATCCGTACGCGCTCCGGTCCTTCATCGCCCCCGAACGCATGCCGTAACGCACGGCATCGCGCACGGCGACCAGCGACGACGCTCGTCGCCCCACGCTCCACCGACTTCCCGCTCACGGCGACGCCGCCCGTCGCCGCGATGTCGCACACCCTGAATTTTCGACAACAACCACGGAGACAACCATGAAGCACTTCACCCCGACGTTCAAGCAAGGCATCGCGGCCGCCCTCCTCTGCATCGCGACCGCGACGTCGCATGCGGCTGACCTGCTCGACACCGTCAAGCAATCCGGTGTACTGAAGATTGCGCTGGAAGGCACCTACCCGCCGTTCGACTATCGCAATGCCGACGGCCAGCTCGAAGGCTTCGACGTCGACGTCGCGAAGGCGGTCGCCGCCCGCCTCGGCGTGAAGCCGCAGTTCGTGACGACCGAATGGAGCGGGATTCTTGCCGGCCTGCAGGCCGGCAAGTTCGACGTGATCGTCAACCAGGTCGCGATCACACCGTCGCGCCAGCAGGCGCTCGACTTCAGCACGCCGTACGTGTATTCGTCCGCGCAGCTGCTGCAACGGCAAAACGATGCGCGCGCATTCAAGTCGCTCGACGAACTGAAGGGCAAGAAGGTCGGCGTGACGATGGGCAGCAACTACGTCGACCTGGTCAAGACCGTGCCCGCAATCGACCTGCAGGTCTACCCCGGTACGCCGGAAAACCTGCGCGACCTCGCGGCCGGCCGGATCGACGCAGCGGTCAACGATCGCCTGATGCTCAGCTACCTGATCAAGAACTCGCACCTGCCGCTGCGCCCGGGCTCCGTGCTCGCGGGCGGCGAGGACCGCATGGGCATCCCGTTCCGCAAGGGCAATCCGAAATTCGCGAAGGCGATCGACGACGCCGTGGCATCGCTGCAGCAGGACGGCACGATGAAGAAGATCTCGATGCAGTGGTTCGGCGCGGACACGTCCAAGCCGGTGACGCAATAACGCAGCCCGCCCCGCGCCCGTGCGCACGCATGCACGCACGCGCGGGCCGTCCGGCACACAATCAGGAGACACGCAATGGAAGCACTCCAACTGGTCGTACATACGCTGCCCGTGATGGTCAAGGGCGCCATGCTCACGCTGAAGTTTGCCGTCGCGTCGATGGCGCTGGGGCTCGTCGTCGGGCTCGTGATCGCGATCATGCGCATCGGCAGCAACCGGCTTGCCGCCAGCCTCGCGCAGGGCTACGTCAGCCTGATGCGCGGCACGCCGCTGCTCGTGCAGATGTTCGTCGTCTACTACGGGCTGCCCGATCTCGGCATCACGCTCGATCCCACGACAGCCGGCATCTTCACGCTGACGCTCAACGCAGGCGCCTACCTGTCCGAGAGCATGCGCGGCGCGATTCTCGGCATCGGCCGCGGGCAATGGGCGGCCGCACACAGTCTCGGTCTCACGCACGTGCAGACGCTGCGCTACGTCGTCTGTCCGCAAGCGCTGCGCCTCGCGGTGCCGAGTCTCGGCAATACGCTGATCAGCCTGATCAAGGACACGTCGCTGGTCTCCGTGATCACCGTCACCGAATTGCTGCGCTCGACGCAGGAGGTGATCGCCGCGACGTTCCAGCCGCTGCCGCTCTATCTCGCTGCCGCCGCGATCTACTGGGTCCTCAGCACGCTGCTCACGCGGCTTCAGGGTCGCGTCGAGACGCGCCTCGCGCTGCCGTCCACGCATTGAACGCGCACCCGGCATTCACATGAACTCCATCGACGGACAAAACATGATTACGCTCGACAACGTATCGAAATGGTATGGCAAGCATCAGGTGCTCTCGGCATGCAGCGCGGCGGTCTCGAAGGGCGAGGTGGTCGTCGTGTGCGGGCCGTCCGGCTCCGGGAAATCGACGCTGATCAAGACGATCAACGGTCTCGAACCGTTCCAGAAAGGCAGCATCACCGTCGACGGCACGCGGCTCGGCGATCCCACGGCAAAGCTTGCGCAATTGCGCGCCCGCGTCGGCATGGTGTTCCAGCATTTCGAGCTGTTTCCGCACCTGTTGATCACCGACAACCTGACGCTTGCACAGATCAAGGTACTCGGCCGCCGCAAGGACGAGGCCGTCGAGAACGCCATGAAGCTGCTCGACCGTGTCGGCCTGAAGGCGCACGCGCACAAGTATCCGGGGCAGTTGTCCGGCGGTCAGCAGCAGCGTGTCGCGATCGCGCGCGCCCTGTCGATGAACCCGGTCGCGATGCTGTTCGACGAGCCCACCTCCGCGCTCGATCCCGAGATGATCAACGAAGTGCTCGACGTGATGGTCGAGCTCGCGCGCGACGGCATGACGATGGTATGCGTGACGCATGAAATGGGCTTTGCGCGGAAGGTCGCGCATCGCGTGATCTTCATGGATCAGGGCGCGGTGGTCGAGGACGCGGCCAGCGACCGGTTCTTCGCGTCGCCGCATTCCGAACGCGCGCGCGACTTCCTCGACAAGATCCTGCATTGACCGCACGACAGCTCCGCCGCTTCGATTGATCGACACTCAAAGGAGACATCTTGAACCCCCTGCATTCAACCGACACCGTTCTCGCCCATGAAGGCCGCTCGCACGGCCAGCCCGGTTCGCCGGTCAACCCGCCTGTTTATCGCCAGTCGACGCTGCTCTTTCACGGCACCGACGCGCTCGACGCAGTACGCGGCACGCCGCTCGCGTACGGGCGTCATGGCAGCCCGACCACGCGCGCGCTCGAGAAGGCGCTCGCGCGGCTCGAAGGAGCGCACGCCGCGTTGCTGACGCCGAGCGGCCTGAGTGCGATCACCACCGCACTGCTCGCGGTGCTGAATCCGGGCGACCATCTGCTGATGGCCGATTCGGTGTATGACCCGACCCGTTCGTTCTGCGACGAAACGCTGGCGCGCCTCGGCATCGAAACGACTTACTACGATCCGACGATCGGCGCGGACATCGCGTCGCTGATGCAGCCGAACACGCGCGCGGTATTCGCCGAATCGCCGGGCTCGCTGACCTTCGAAGTGCAGGATATTCCGGCCATCAGCCGCGTTGCGCACCAGCACGGCGCGGTCGTGCTGCTCGACAACACCTGGGGCACGCCGCTGAATTTCCGCTCGTTTTCGCATGGCGTCGACGTGTCGATTCACGCCGCGACCAAATACATCGCCGGGCACTCGGACGTGCTGATGGGCGCGATTCTGACCACCGAGGCGCTCGCGCCGAAAGTCACGCGCTTCTACCGGCAGCTCGGCATGACCGTCAGCGGCGACGACGCGTATCTCGCACTGCGCGGCCTGCGGACGCTGTCGGTCCGGCTCGAGCGGCATCAGCGCAACGCGCACGTGCTGACCGACTGGCTGTCGCAGCAGCCGGAAGTCGCGCGGATCCTGTATCCGGCACGCGCCGGAGACGCCGGCCATGCACTGTGGCAGCGCGATTTCACGGGCGCGTGCGGGCTGTTCGGCGTGGTGCTGCATCCGCAGGGCGACGAAGCCGTCCGCACCCTGCTCGACGGCATGACGTGCTTTGGCATGGGGTATAGCTGGGGCGGCTTCGAAAGCCTGATCATCCCGTCCAATCCGGCGCGTAACCGCACCGCAACCCAATGGGCGGCGACCGGCCCGCTGCTGAGGATTCATGCGGGGCTCGAGCACCACGACGACATGATTGCCGACCTCGCCGCCGGCTTCGCGAGAATGCGCACCGCCGCGCTCGCGGAAGCGTGACGTCCGGCGACGTCACGCATGCCACTCCACATCACGTTTTCTTCGACGTTTTTCACTCTGTCATAGCGAGACCATCATGAAAGACACACTGTTCATTCTTCGCCCGGGTTTCTTCAAGGACTCCGAAGGTCCGTTCTACTGCGGCGATTCGGTTGCCGTCGAAGGGCTGCTGAGTTTCTATCCGCAGTTGCGCGACGCCGTCGACGTCGAATACATCGACGCACCGCGTCCGCGCGAGCCGATCGTCACGCTGATCGGTGCGGACAACCAGTCGGCACCCGTGCTCGTGCTCGCCGACGGACGCGCGCCGGATGACGACACCCTCGCGATTCGGGAGCACAACGGCCGGCGCTTCATCGATTCGCCCGCCGATATCCGGCGGTACCTGTCGGCGCAATACGGCGTGGCGCACGTCGCATAAGCACACCGGCGCGTGCGGTCGAGCGGCCGCACGGAACGGGGCGCGCGATGCGCGGCCCGTTCTCCGCCCGCCCTACCTCACCGTCACACGCACGTCGGCGCCCGCCGCGCGCCACGCCTTCAGCAACGCCGCGCGCCGCCGCGGATAGCGCACGTCCAGCGGTTCGAGCGCGACGATGCGATCCGTCCGGAAATGCCGGAAATCGTTTCGTCCTTCGCACCACGCCGCCAGAATCCTCACGTCATTGAAATAGCCGAGCGCGAACGGCCACACGATCCGTTCGTCGATTGCTTTCCGGCCCTCGCCCGCGTAACGAATCCGGAGCTTGCTTTCGGTACGAATCGCCGCGCGCACGACACCCATGTCGACGGTTTCCCGATCCACGATCGTGCGCGGGCCGACGAGCAGCGTCGTGCATTCCATCTCGCGGCGCAGCTCGGCGGGCAGCACCGCGGAGATCTTCGCGAGTGCATCGGACGCCGCCGTCGTGAGCTGCGCATCCGCGAACTTCCCGACCCAGCGAAAACCGAGCATCAGCGCTTCCAGTTCCGTCTGCGAAAACATCAGCGGCGGCAACATGAACCCGGCACGCAGCACATAGCCGACGCCGGGCTCGCCGTCGATGTCCGCGCCCTGTGCCTGCAGCGACGCGATATCGCGATAGACCGTGCGGAGGCTGACGCCGAGCTCCCCGGCCAGCACGCGGCCGCTCACCGGGCGGCGGTGGCGCCGCAGCACCTGCAGCAGCGAGAGCAATCGTTCGGCACGCGTCATCGTTCCATGCTGCCATTTTCTGACAGCATCCGTTCATAGAATGGAACGCATCTTAATCGAACCCAGGACGGCTCCGCATGACTTCCCCGAATCTCGTTCTTCTGTATGTCGAGGACCCGGCACGCAGCGCGCAGTTCTACGCGCGCCTGTTCGTGCGACCGCCGGTCGCCGCGTTTCCTACCTATGCGGCATTTACGTTCGACAACGGGCTGCATCTGGGCCTGTGGTCGACCAGCGCGCGCGATTTCGTATCGGGCGGTGCCGGCCACCGGTCGGAGCTGGCATTCATGGTAGACGACGACCGCGAAGTCCGGCGTCTGTATGAAGCATGGAAGTCTCTTGGCGTAACGTTCGAGCAAGCGCCGATGACGGCCGTGTTCGGCCTGACGTTCGTCGCGCTCGACCCGGACGGCCACCGCTTGCGCGTATGCACGCCGGACGACTGAGTGCGAGCGGGCCGACCTTCGACGGGTCGCGCCCGCGCACCGGTTCAGGCTCGCACATCAGCCCGCGCGCCGCACGGGCGCCATTTTCGAGAAGTATTTCGCGCCCGCCACGCAGCCGACCACGACGACCGTCACGACGACCATCGACGGCGGCACCGTCTCGTGCAGCAGCCCGGCCGCCAGCAGCAGGCCGAAGAACGGCTGCAGCAGCTGCAACTGACCGACGCCGGCGATTCCGCCGAGCGCGAGCCCGCGATACCAGAACACGAAACCGATCAGCATGCTGAACAGCGACACGTACGCGAGCCCCCACAGCGCGGCGGCATCGACGCCGTCGAACGACACGGGCCAGGTGAGCCACGTGAGCGGCAGCATCAGCGGCAGCGACAGCACGAGCGCCCACGAGATCACCTGCCACCCGCCGAGCTCGCGCGACAGGCGTGCCCCCTCCGCATAGCCCAGCCCGCATGCGACGATCGAGGCCAGCATCAGCGCATCGCCGACCACCGACGCCTGGCCGCCGTTGCGCAGCGCAAACGCGGCCACCGCGCAGCTCCCGATGATCGAGAAGATCCAGAACGGCAGCCGCGGCCGTTCGCCGCCGCGCCATACGCCGAACAGCGCGGTCGCGAGCGGCAGCAACCCGACGAACACGATCGCGTGCGCCGACGTCACGTGCTTCAGCGCGAGCGCCGTCAGCAACGGAAAGCCGATCACGACCCCGAGCGCGACGATGGCGAGCGACACGGCCTCGGCACGCGTCGGCCGCCGCTGCTTCAGCACGACGAGCAATAGCAGGCCGAGCGCGCCGGCGATCGTCGCGCGCGCAAAGGTGAGGAACAGCGGGTCGAGCCCCTGCACCGCGATACGCGTCGCGGGCAGCGAGCCACTGAAGATGATCACGCCCAGCAGGCCGCTGAGCCATCCGTCGGTCGTCTTTTGCACGGGAAATCCTGAAATGGGGAAAGTGGATGACCGATGATCCGCCGGCCGCGAAAAGCGCGTAAGCTACAGCCCAATACAATTCGGACAAACTGTACTGGACAACCGGCCGTACAGTTCTTTCTTTGTCATGAGCCAGGCCACCCCGCTTCCCGTTCCGCCCACCCCGTCGCGCACGCGCGTGGAAACCGTGATGGATACGTTGCGCGCACGAATCGCGAGTCGCGCGCTGGTGCCCGGCGCGCGCGTGCCGTCGATCCGGATGATGGCGGACGCGCTCGGCGTGTCGAAATCGACCGTCGTCGATGCGTACGAGCGGCTCGCGAGCGAAGGCGTGCTGGTCGCGCGGCGCGGCTCGGGTTTCTATGTGTCGGGGCATGCGCCGCCGCTCGCGCTCGCCGATCTCGGCCCGCAACTCGATCGCGGGCTCGATCCGCTGTGGCTGTCGCGCCAGTCGCTCGAGGCAGCACCGACGTCCGTGAAGCCCGGTTGCGGATGGCTGCCGCCGTCGTGGCTGCCGGACGAGAGCCTGCGCCGCGCGCTGCGCGCCGCGTCGCGCGACGAATCCGACGCGCTGACCGACTACGCGACACCGCTCGGCCTGCCCGCGATGCGCCAGCAACTCGCCTGGCGGCTCGCGCAGCACGGCGTCCAGGCCGAACCCACGCAGATCATGCTGACCGACGGCGGCTCGCATGCGCTCGATCTCGTCTGCCGCCTGCTGCTGGAGCCGGGCGACACGGTCGTGCTCGACGATCCGTGCTACTTCAACTTCCAGGCGCTGCTGCGCGCGCACCGTGCGCGAATCGTCAGCGTCCCGTACACGCCGAACGGCCCCGATCTCGCGCGCTTCGAGCAGGTGCTCGCGGAGCACCGGCCGCGCCTGTACATCACCAACTCGGCGCTGCACAACCCGACCGGCGCGACACTCTCGGCGCCCGTCGCGCACCGGCTGCTGACGCTCGCGGCCGAGCATGGCCTGCTGATCGTCGAGGACGACATCTTCGCGGATTTCGAGAGCTCGCCCGCGCCGCGCCTCGCGGCCTTCGACGGGCTGTCGCGGGTCGTGTCGATCGGCAGCTTCTCGAAGACGCTGTCGGCCGCGATCCGCTGCGGTTACGTCGCCGCGCGCCCGGAATGGATCGAGGCGCTCGTCGACCTGAAGCTCGCGACGTCGTTCGGCCATGCGCAGATCGGCGCGAACGTCGTCCACCGGCTGCTCGTCGACGGCACGTACCGGCGCCACGTCGACAGCCTGCGTGCGCGCCTCGCGGACGCGATGGGCGAAACGCTCCGCCGCGTCACGCGCGCCGGGCTCCGGATCTGGACGGAGCCGCGCGGCGGCCTGTTCGTGTGGGCGGAGTTGCCCGACGGGCTCGACGCCGCGCGCGTCGCGCGCCATGCGCTGGATCAGGATGTGGTGCTCGCGCCCGGCAACGTGTTCAGCGCGTCGCACAGCGCGACGTCGTACCTGCGCTTCAACGTGTCGCGCTGCAAGGGGCCGGCGGTGTTCGATGCGCTGGCCCGGGCGATGGAGGCGGTGCGGACAGTCACGCAGCCGGACGCAAGCGATCTCGCGCAAGTTGAACGCTTGTGATTGCTCGCAGAAGCACGGCCGATTGCGGACGGCATCGGTGATCCGTATCTGGCGGCCTCGATCAGGCGCCTCGATGCCGGGTCACGATGTCGAACAGCCGGACGCGGACGTGACGGCATCGTCGTCCGGGAAGGTGTAATGTCCGGAAAGTGACACAGCGTCGAAGGTCGAAGCTGCCGCGCGTGATCTGACTATCCGCAAGCGGGAGTACCGTCGCGACAAACAAGGAGATCGTTTTTGGACATTTCCGTTGAAGCGCTGACGCCGGACCGATGGCCCGATATCGAAGCCTTGCTGAGCGAGGGCGCAGTCACTCGGCGCTGTTGGTGCACGTATTGGCGAATCGGCCCGCGATATCGTCAACAGGAGCCGTCCGCAAACAAGTCGGATTTGAAAAGGGTCGTCGCAGCAGGGCCGCCGCCTGGCATCCTCGCCTACGTCGAGGATCAGCCCGTCGGCTGGTGCCAGGTTGGCAGTCGCGAGCTTTTGCCTTATATGGAGCACGCGTGGCGCTTGCGCTCGCCGGACAACCTTGCCGTCTGGACGATTTCCTGTTTTTATATCCGCAAGGATTTCAGGCGACGTGGAATATCGTCGCGCCTGATCAACGCCGCAATCGATCTCGCCAAACGAAGCGGGGCACACGCGATCGAGGCGTATCCAATCGATCGATCTACATCCCCCAGTTCATCGAGCACCGGATTCGTGACGACCTTCGAACGATTCGGCTTCCTGCACATGCCATCACCATCGCGCGAGCGACCGATCATGCGGCTCTACTTGAACGGCGCATGAAGCATGCTCGGTCTACGCGCGAAGGCGGGCAACGCGAACTGCCGCCGCCCCGGTGCCCGCCCCCCCTCGGCTTACACCTCCCCCGCGTGCGCCCTCGCCCGCACTTCCGCAAACGACGTATCGACAAGCAGGCGCCCCGTGTCGAACACCGTTTCCAGCGCTTCCTCCCACTCGCCTTCCAGCATCCGGTCGTCCCACGTGGCGGGCAACGTCGTCGTCCGATACTCACCGGTGCGGAAACTGCGCAGCAGCGTGAGCCGGCCCTTCTTCGAGCGCTTGCCCTGATCGGTGACCGGATCCTTGCGGACGTCGTGCCACACGCCGCCGCGCCGGATCGCCGAGCACTTCATCGCGAAGCGCTGCGTATCGCGGTTCACCTGCTGCAGCAGCCCGCCGCCCATGCCGAACACGACGTTGCCGGCCGCATAGCCCGAGTCGTCGAGCGCGGACAGAATCGCTTCGATCGACAGCTCGTCGACACCGTCGCCCTGGATCACGCGCACCCGATTCAGCACGCGCCGCCCCTTGCTGTTCACGGTCGAGCCGAACGATTCGTCAAGTGCGCGCACGGTCTGCAGCACGATCGTGACGGGGTCGCCCGAATCGGGCCGCACGACCAGCGTTGCGCCCGAATCAAGCACGGCCTGCCGAAGCTCGCCGCCCCACAAATCGAGCGCGGCGAACAGATCATAGGAGTCCGACACGACTGATACGATTGCACCAGGCAGGCCAAAGCGGCGAATCATGTTCCGGTACGCATCGGCTTCGTGTTCGCGTCCCCACGACGTGATCGTGCTGTGTTCGGCCGCCGGCACCGAGTATGCGGCCATCGGTTCGCGATAGAAGCGATTCGCGGCCAGCACGCCGAGCACCGTATCCGAGCCCATGAAGTTCACGAGGTGTGCGGCACCGCCGATCGCGGCCGACTCCGCACTCGATACACCGCGCGCGCCGAAGTCGTGCAGCTTGAACGGCAGTTGCGCGAGATCGTCGTCGGTCTTTTCGAGGAAGCGGCGGATCGTCTGCCGCAGGTGCCAGCTGCGCGTCGCGACCGTCACCGGATACCACACGCGCAGCAGCATCGTCTCCAGATACGACGCGAGCCAGAACACCTGCGGGTCGTCGCACTCGACCGTCATCAGCACGTTGTGCACGGGCACGACCGAGCCTTCGGGCACCGCGCGGATCTTCACCGGCAGGTAGCCGTCGTAGCGTTCGACGATATATCGCCACCCTGCTTCGTTGAACGGTTCGCCGTGCACCGTGAAGAAATCGCGCGCTTCGTCGATCATCGCGTGCGTGATCGGCTTGCACAGATATTCCTTCAGCAGCATCTGCAGGCCGAAGAACACCGTGCGGTCGTAGCGGCCGCCGCGCGATTCGACGTACGAGAACATCGCCGATGCGTCGGGCGGATATTGCAGGAAGTGGGAAGCCTTGTACGAATCCGTGTTGAGAATCGGATTGGCGAGAACCGCGGCAAAGCCGCCGAGATCGTTTTGCATGGCTAGAGCTCCTCTAGGCCGTTGAAGTGCCGCCGCGTCTGTCGCGGCGGACGGAATGCGGGGAATCAGCGGATCACAGCTTCCCCAGGAAGTGATACGCGATGTCGAAGTGATCCTCGAACATCACGCCGCGCATCTGCGCGAATTCGTTCAGCGGCACCCAGCGCGCCTTGTCGGCATCGTCGCTGCCCTTCACGCGCGGCAGCTCGCCGGTCGGGAAATTGAACAGGCACGCATGCGTGATCGTGCGGCCGCGCAGCGAACGCGTCGGGTGATCGAACACCTGGCGATCCTTGATCGACCCGCGCAGCACGGGCTCCGGCAGCTTCAGGCCGGTTTCTTCGCGCAGCTCGCGGATACAGGCCGCGTCGAGCCGTTCGTCCTGGTTCACGAACCCGCCGGGCAGCGCCCACAGGCCGCGGCCCGGCTCGCTGCGGCGGCGCACGAGCAGGATATGGCCCGAGTGCACGACCACCGCGTCGACCGTCACGAACGTGACCGGATACGGCGCCGCCGCCCACGCCTTGTGATACCCGGCGATGAATTCGGCTTCCGACTTCAGCTGCGCGAATTCCGGCTGCGAGCGGAAACGCTCGAGCCAGCCGAACACGGGTTCCGGCACGGCCCACTGCACGAAGCTGTTCGGTCGTTCGGCGAAATACTGGTCGCGGATCTCGGTGGCGGAAATGTCTTCCGTCGCGTCGACGTCGACGAGCTCCCATTGCGGGAACATCCGCAGGTAATACGACGTGGCGTCCTTCTCGTGGCCGATCAGCCCGACCTTGCGCTGCGCGATATCGCCGAGCGCGGACGCGACGGCGTCCTGCACCCAGCGCACCCAGTCGCCGTCGTTGTAGGTCGAATCCTGCAACGGCGCAATGGTGACGCGGTCGCGCTCGGACACGTCGAGCAGCGAAGCCAGCATCTGGCGGCGCTCGTCGAACGAGAACGGATCTTTGATGGTGCGGGGCTTGTCGGTCGATCCGATCAGCACGCAAACGCGCTCGGCCCGGCTCAGTGCCGACTTCAGCACATTCAGGTGACCACGATGCAGAGGCTGGAAACGACCAATGAAAACGAGCGCGTCGAAGCGCCGGTTCTGTTGCGTACTCATGAGGCTCCCTCAAGAGATTGAAACGCTTCGGGTCTTTCCCGAAGGGTTGAAACGAATCCTAGGGGAAATCCCGGGGTGCGTCAATCGAGCCCGTTCGAGCCCCTCCTCGACTTGACGAAGTCTGACGAAATACAGGTTATTGGCGGGTTACACTCGATTTCATCCCAATCCGCGCCATTGCGCCCGCCATCATGAGGATCTCAGTCAGCCGAACCGTCGGCGTCGATCGCAGACGCCTCTTCACGTGGTCGCAGGACTACGCGCGGCGGCTCGTCTGGGACAGCTTCCTCACCGACGCCTATCTGCTCGACGGCATGACGGCCGACGTCGGCGTCGATGCGTTCTGCCGCAGCCAGTCGGGCGCGACGATGGTGTCGCGCTACATCTCGTACCGTCCGCCGCAGGTCGCCGCCGTGGAAATGGTCGACGGGCCGAAAGTGCTCGAACGCTTCAGCGGCAGCTGGAACTTCACCGAGCACACGCCCGGCACGACCGAGGTGAAATTCACGTACCACTTCCGCGTCCAGCCGGCCTGGCTGCGCTGGCTGCTCGAACCGCTGATCGGCGCGTTCTATCTCGTGCAGACGCGCCGACGTCTCGATTCATTCAAGCGCTGGGCCGAAGCCGAAGCGCTGCCGCACTGATCATCGCGGCCGCGGGCCACGCCCCCGCGCGACCCGGCGCGCCCGCGCCACCTCATCCCTAACGTGTTCGAACGCGCCATTGCCGCGCCGTCGGGTATTCACCGCGCATTTGCCAGATTCGCCGAACCCGGGGAAACTACGGGCGGCCGTCACCCTGACGGCGAGCCCCGACCGAGAGAACGGGGCACTCCTCCCTGAAACGGCTACGACACGAACACAATCCGATGAGCCTGATATCCCGATTCTTTGGCCGCAAAGACGAACCCGAAAACCCCGTCGCGCTGGTCGCGGCACCCGACGTCGAGAATCCGCTGAGCGTGACGGTCGTCTTCGACGGCCCGCTGCAGGTCGACATCGCCGCACTGACGGCCGCGCTGCGCGCGTACCACCCGAGCATGAAACAGGCGCGCGTCGAAACCGAGCCGACGCTGGAGCAGGTATTCGGGCTCGC
This sequence comes from Burkholderia sp. Ac-20384, assembly GCF_017104605.1. NCBI lineage: Bacteria > Pseudomonadati > Pseudomonadota > Betaproteobacteria > Burkholderiales > Burkholderiaceae > Burkholderia > Burkholderia sp. Ac-20384. Next base: position 25,634 of record NZ_JAAGPE010000099.1, read on the forward strand.
CGGCTGGGGCAACCATGTCGTCCGGCTCGTCGGCTTCGATGCGCCCTATCCGTCCGAGGCACTGGAAACGTGTGTCGCACCGGCCCACTACGGGCAGGACCTGAAGCAGCAGGTGCGCGCAAGCCGCAGCCACGTGATCCTCTACTACGCCGGACACGAAGCGAATCCGCTCGACCAGTATGTCGCGCTGGTGGCCGTCGCCGGCGCGCTGGCCGAACAGAACGGCCTCGCGGTGCTGAACGAGCACGCGCACACGTCGCTGCCGGCCGGCGTCTTCAATGCAAAGGAACTCGGCGAGGAAAGCCTCGAAGTGCTGCGGGATATCCCGCTGAACCTGTTCTTCTGCGGCTTCGTGAAATACGAAGTCGAAGGCGTCAACGGTGTGTGGATGCGCACCTATGGCGCCGACGTGTTCGGCCTGCCCGATTTCGCCGCGCTCGCGGAAGGTCATCATGAGGGCGAACGCTACTCGGGCATCTTCAACAACGTGATGCATTACCTGCTGGAAAGCGGCGCGCGCATGCACGCAGGCGAAACGATGCAGATCGGCGCGGAAACGTTCATGAAGCTGCGCGAGCCGCTCGAGCACGAGTATTACCTGCAGGGGCCAGCTCCGGTGCTGGTGGCCGAGCTGATTTCGGCGGACCAGATCAATCGCTGATTTCACCCCGTCGCATCTTGCTGCACGGCGCACGGGTTCAAAGCTTCGCGAACGGCGTGCGCCGCTGCGCCATCTGACGGCGGCATGACAGCCGCCGTTCGAACCCGATGAGGGCCCGACCGTGTTCGGTATTCGCCTTGGTCTCACGCTGGCCGCCATCGGCCTCTCGCTGTCGGCCCACGCCGACAGCATCGACTGCTCGCGTGCAAAGACACGCACCGACCGCCTGATATGCAGCGACAAGGCGCTCGTGTCAGCGGACAGCGCATTGTCGAACGCCTACTACGATGCAGTCGGCATCGCCGCCGACCAGCAAGCGGTCATCCAGTCGCAACGCACATGGCTCAAGCAGCGCGATGCGTGCGGCGACGCGGCGTGCGTCGCAACGGCCTATCGCGACAGGACTGCGGCGCTGAAGCAGGTCAAGCACGCCGGCTGGAAAACCTATCGCGACCCGGCGCTCGGCATCTCGTTCGAGTACCTCGCGAACCGTCAGGTGAAAAAGCCCTGCCCCGAAATCGGCGGCGACCGCTGCATCGCGATCGTCGGCCGCAACATGACCTACAGCAACTACTTCATCGCGTTCGAGATCGTCGACGGCGCGCTGGAGACAATCGCGAAACAGAAAGCGGGATTCGAGCAGCAGGACGACGGCAAGTGGATAACCACGTTTGGCCCCGGCATCGCACAGGAAGTTGAACGTTTTTCCGGTGCTGGCTGGCGCGGCATGCAAGCGACGGTCATATGTGGCATCAGCGATCCGGAAACCGGCTTCCACTCGTCGGCCGGCGAATGCTATTGGGCCGTGCTGGGCAACGGGAAGCGCGCGGCCGTCGCGAATACGCAGGGCATCGTCGGCACCGATGACGCGACGATGCACAGCGTGTCGACGTTCCGGTTCGACCGTTAGCGGGAACGACGCGACTTGCGATCCCCCGGGCATGAATCGACGTGCGATGCGTCATCGCAACGAAGCCTCGGCAGAGATCCGCAAGGGTAAAAGCGCACGGCCTGACCCGATCCGCAATCGGTCACTTCATCAACCGCGCCGTTCGAACCACATCCGCACTAACGCGCACCAACCCCGCGCAACGGGAACGTCTCCGCACCCGCATCGCGGCGCAACGTAACCTCCGTACCGGTCAGCCATCCTGACGATTTCAGGATCGGGCGCGCCACCGTATATAACCGGTCGGCGCTGGCGCCATACAGGTACAGATAACCGTCGTTGCCGTCGCGATGCAGTTCGGTTTCACCCAGTTCGCCGGCCCCTGCCTGCTTCACCGCACGATCCAGCCGTTGCTCCAGTGCGTGAAGGCGCGCCTGGTCCTTCTCGTAGTAGTCGAAGTGAACCATCACGACCGGCCCGGGCGGCTTCGGCGGCACATCGGCGGCAGCGTTGCCGGCGAGCAGCAGCCCGCTGAACAATGCAGCGAATCGAATTCTGTTACGCATATCCGTAGAGGGAGTAAAGCGCACGCATCACGTCGGCACGCCGCCGCGCGCAACCTGCTGCCGGACTTGCGCCTGCGTGCCGAGCGCAACGGCGATCGCATCGACCGCATCGGCCGCACGTGCCGCGCCGCACATGAACGCGTCGACGGCCGCGAAGCGATGCTCGGGCCACGTGTGAATCGTGATGTGCGATTCGGCGAGCAGCACGACACCCGTCACGCCATGCTCGCCACCGAAATGATGGAAATGCGCGCCGATCACGCGTGCGCCCGCCTGCTGCGCCGCTTCGGTTAGGATCGACTCGAGCCGAGCGGCATCGCGCAGCAACGCCGCGTCGATACCGGCCAGGTCCGCCAGCACGTGCGAGCCGAGCATCGCGCGCGGCGGTGCGATCTCGTCGCGCGCGGTCATTTGTGCGACCCGTACGACGAGTAGCCGCTGCGGGCCGACGAACTGCCCCAGCCGCTGCCGCCTGAACCGCCGCCGCCGATCGATGCGCAGCTGAACAGCGTGACGACGATCAGGCCGTAGATGCCGTAGAGGATGTACCGGATCACGCGTTACCCCCATCCGACGCAAAACTCTTCCACAGCCATTCAGGCAGCCACAGCACCAGCAGGCCGACCAGAACGTAGACGGAGCGGCCGCTGAACGAGAACAGCGAGCCCATGTTCAGGATCACGAGCAACGCGCTGAACACGAGCGGCAGCGGCGCGAAACTGTGCGGGCCTTTCCGGCCGAACAGGCCCGTCGACGCAGTGGCGCCCGTTGTTGCCGCAGCAGCAGCCGTCGCGAGCGCCGGCGTGCCGAAGCGTTCGGCAAGCGTGCTGCCCGACAGCGGCCGCGCGCGCGACCAGACGATCTCCGCGTCGCTGCGCTCGCGCGTCAGCTTGTCCTTCTGCCAGCCGTAGTCGATGATCGACGTGCGATCGCCGACCTGCACGCGCCAGTTGAACGCGCCGACCACATAGACGACCTCCGAGTCGTATTCCTCGCGCAGGCGGTAGGTCTTGTCGCCGTCGGTCACGTTGGCATCGCTGCCGATCGTCGGCCATTGGTCGAGCACCTGTACGCGCTCCCAGCGCCCTTCGCTCTGCACGAGCCACAGGAAACCGCGCTTCGGGTTCAGCAGCAGGTATTCGTCCCACGTCTCCTCGTCGTCCGGTACGCGGCAACGCATCATCCCGATCACCGTGTACTTCACACCGTCGAACGTGCCGACCGCGCCGAGCTCCAGCGCCCCCTTGACCGCTTCGAGCTTGCGCTGCGCCGCGAACACGGTCTGCTGCTCGGCCGTGCACTGCACGCCCGCATGGCAACTGCCGCACACCACGTAGTCGGCGACGTTCGGCGCGTACGACAGCGGTGCGCCGCAGCTCGGGCACGCGAACGGCACCATCTCCGCACCGCGCTTCTCGCGCGTATCGTTTTCGGTATCGCGCAGCCCGGTGAACGCGAGCGCATCGAACTCGAGCGCTTCGCCCGTATAGACGGCCGGGCTCCCGCCGTTCGAATCGGCGTCGGAATAGTCGTAGGTCGCGAACGCGTTGCCGGTACGCAGGTCGACGACGCGCGCCTCCCAGCCGGCATCGACGCGGAACGGCAGTTCGCCGTCGCCGCCCGTGCAGCGCGCGGTGCGCACGTCGGACACGAGAAACGCGCGGCCGCCGTGGTCGATCCGCATGCCCGGTTCCAGCGTGCCGAACGCAGGCCACGCGCCGCCGGACGCGTCGTCGGGCTCGCGCACCGTGATCGCATACTGGCCCGACGCATCCGACAGCCAGCCGAACGTGCCGTCGTCGAACACGACATACCACTCGCTCCACGCGCCGGCGTCGTAGGTCATCTGGATGCGCCCGAGCACCGTGAACGTACGCTTGTCGTAGCGCCCGGCCGTGCCGATCTGGATCGGCGACGCATCGTCGAGCACCGTGGCCAGTTCGCCGATCCGTTCGACGTCGGTGCCACGCTTGAGCAGCGTGCTGCGGCAGAACGCGCAGACGGCCATCACCGCCGCCGCCGAGCGAAACTCGACCGGCGCGCCGCACTGGGGGCACGAAGTACTGAACATGCGCGACGCTTACCGGGTGAGCTTCGCGAGGATCTCGGCCTTCGCGCGCGAATATTCGTCTTCGGTCACGAGGCCCTTGTCGAACA